>DASXBC010000058.1:0-4186 GCA_036406355.1 Solirubrobacterales bacterium
GGGCGGCCGGCGCCGCGATGCGCGAGATCGTCTCCGAGGTAGAGGCCGAGTGGTCGCAGAAGCTGGGGCCTCGGCAATTCGGCGAGCTGTGCGACCTCTTGGCGCAGCTCAGCGAAAGCTCCGATCCCTGAAAGGGATGCCAGGACCAAACGGGTTTGTAGGGACGGGGTGGTGACGGATCACTACTAGGGTCTGCTGAGTCGGGGAGGCCGGATTTGAACCGGCGACCGCTCGGCCCCCAGCCGAGTGCGCTACCAGACTGCGCCACTCCCCGTGGCTGGGCCCATTCTGACGCATCGGGAAACGTGGCACCGGCGACGGCTCATCCGGCAAAATGTCTCGCCGCGCGGCGGTAGCTCAACGGTAGAGCCTCAGCCTTCCAAGCTGATGACGCGGGTTCGATTCCCGTCCGCCGCTTTTCCGACGAGGCCGGGCTTTAGCTCCGGCGTCACGATGCCGATGCAACCTCGAGGTGAAGCTGTTGCGGCGGCGATCGGTTCTGCTTCTCGCCGGCCTTGCGCTCGGGCTCGGCCTGCTCGCGGCAGGTTGCGGCTCCGATGAAGGGACCGGCGAAGGCCAGACAGGGTCAGCGACCGGCGGGCAGAACCTCGTCGATTGGCCATTGTTCGGGCGGGTCCCGGAGAGAACGCAGTACATGCCGACCGAACGCCGCACCCTCGACCCGCCGCTGCGCGAATCGTGGTCGATCAACACCCACGGATTGATCGAGTTCCCGCCCGCGGTCGCCGAAGGGGTCGCCTATGTCGTCAACAAGTTCGGCAATCTCCGCGCCGTCACCCTGCGCGACCATAGGACGGTCTGGGAACACCTCCGCGACCCGAAGAATCGGGGCAAGCCGACCGACGTCACCGCACCGGTCTACAGCGAAGGCACCCTCTTCATCGCCCTCCTCGACGGCGAACTCCTGGCGCTCGAAGCGAAGAGCGGGGACGAGATCTGGAAGCGCGACCTCCACGCCCACCTCGAGTCTTCCCCCCTCGTCGTCAACGGAACCCTCTACATCGGCACCGACAAGAAGGAACTGGTCGCGCTGGGCGCCTCCGACGGCCACGTCGAGTGGCGCTTCGACGCGCCGGGCGCGATCAAAGCGAGCCCCAGCCACCACGACGGACGGATCTTCGTCGCCGACTACGAGGGCTCGATGTATGCACTCGACGCCGGCAGCGGCAAGCCGCTGTGGCGCACCAACACCACCCGCCAGAGGCCGTTCGGCAAAGGTGGCTTCTACTCCTCCCCGGCGGTCGACTTCGGCCACGTCTACGCGGCCCGCGACGACGGCACCGTCTTCGCGCTCGACGAACGGACGGGCAAGGTCTCCTGGTTCTTCCAGACCAACGACTTCATGTACGGCTCCCCCGCGCTCGCCCAGGTTCCGGGCACGCCGCCGACCCTCTACATCGGCTCCTACGACAACCACCTCTACGCCCTCGACGCCCGCACCGGAATCGAACGCTGGAAATACGACGTCGGGGGGCCGGTGCCGGGGACGGCGACCGTGATCGGCCATACCGTCTACACCTCGAGCTTCAAGACTCAGGACTCGGTCGGGATCGACGTCGACACGCACCGCAAGACCTTCGAGCTCGACCAGGCCGGCTACACCCCGGTCGTCTCCGACGGCCGACGGCTGTTCCTGGTCGGCTACTACGTGCTGGTCGGGCTCGAACCGAGCCGGGGCTGAGCCCTACCAGGTGTCGACGAAGCGGCCGCCGGGCTCCGGTCGGGCCGCATGCGCGCTCGCGGCCGCCAGCGTCGAGGCGATCAGCGAGCGGGTCTCGGCCGGGTCGATCACGTCGTCGAGCTCGAACAGGGTCGCCGCGTTGAGCGCCCGCGCGTTGCGCTCGGCCATCGCCGTCAGGTCGCGCACCCTCTGCTCGCGCTCGGCCTCGTCGGCGATCGCCTCGAGTTCCTTCCGCATCCCCAGCCTGACCGCGCCCTCGAGGCCCATCGGCCCGAGATGGGCCGATGGCCAGGCGACGGTCAGAAGCGGCTCGTGGAGGCTGCCGCCGACCATCGCCTGGGCACCGAGGCCGTAGCCGCGCCGCAGGATCACGCCGATCAGCGGCACCCTGAGGGCGGCGCCGGCGACGAGCAGGCGCGACGCGTGACGGACCAGCCCCGTCGCCTCGGCCTCCGGTCCGACCATGATCCCGGGGGTGTCGACGAGGGAGACGACCGGCAGCCCGTAGGCATCGCAGAGCTGGAGGAAGCGCGCCGCCTTGTCGGCACCGTCGCTGGTGATCGCGCCCGCCATGTGGCGGGTGTCGTTGGCGATGAGGCCGAGCGGACGACCCTCGACCCGGGCCAGCGCGGTGACCATCTCCGGCGCGAAACGCTCGCGCAGGAAGACGGTCGAGCCTTCGTCGGCGACCGTCTCGATGATCGGAGCGACCGCGTATGCGCGGCGCTCGCGCTCGGGGACGAGGCCGCGGAGGCGCTCCTGGTCGGGTTCGATGCCCGGCGGCGTCGCGCCCTGGAAGAAGGCGAGAAGTTTCTTCGTCACCGCCGTCGCCTGCCGCTCGTCGGTGACCGCAACGTCGACGACGCCGTTCTCGGTCTGCATGCCGATCGGCCCGATCTCGTCGGCATCGACGACGCCGAGGCCGCCGCCCTCGATCATCGCCGGTCCCCCCATCCCCAGCGAAATGTTCTCGGTGGCGACGATCAGGTCGGCGCAGCCGGCGATCACCGCGTTGCCGGCAAAGCAGCGTCCGGCGACGACGGCGATCCTCGGCACCACGCCCGAGAGGCCAGCCCAGAGCGCGAACGCCCGCACGTCGAGCGCGGAGACGACCGGGAAGTCGGTGTCGCCGGGTCGCCCACCGCCGCCCTCGGCGAAGAAGACGGTCGGCAGCCGCATCCGCTCGATCAGCTCGAACAGGCGGTCCTTCTTGCGGTGGCCGAGAGCGCCCTGCGTTCCGGCCAGCACCGTGTAGTCGTAGGTCAGGACCGCACAGGCCGCCCGCTCGCCGACCAGATCGCCGTTGACCCGCGCCGTACCGGCCAGGAGGCCGTCGCCCGGGGTGCGCTCGATCAGCTCCTCGACGCTGCGCCGGCCGCGCTGGGCGGCGATCGCGAATCGCCCGTACTCGACGAACGTGCCGGCGTCGACCAGGTCCTCGATGTTCTCGCGAGCGGTGCGCCCGCCGAGCTCGTGCCGGCGCGAGACCGCGTCGCTCCGCGCTTCGTCGCCGGTCTGCGCCCGTCGCTCGAGCAGCTCGGCGAGGTCGTCGCGCTCGCGATCGTCGCTGGTCGCTTCGCCGGGCAAACGGGGGAGCCGGGATTCGAACCCGGATTCACGGTTTTGGAGACCGTGCGCATAGCCGTTAACTCACTCCCCCGGGGCGCTCGTGGAGCCAAATCGTATTCGGCTCGAGCTGAGGGATCAGGAAGCTACCAGCGGCGAACCGAAGCGTCGTCGGGATCCGATCCTCGATCCCGAGTCGGCGTCCGGCTATTTCTTCAGCCCTGGACGATCGTGAACGTGGGGCCGTTTCGCGAAGACCTGTTGCCGGCCGCGTCGCGGGCCCCGACGACGACCCTGTAGGCGCCGAGCGCCAGTTTGTGCGACTTGCTGATCAGGCCCTGGAACCTGGCCCGATTCTGGCCCGCCTTCGCGTCGAAATCGATGCTTCCGGCGTTGACGTAGCGGGTGCAGCTTGGCTTGCTGCGATTGCCGCTGGTCTGCTTCACGCAATTCTTCCCCGCCTTCCGGCCGGCCTTGGCGCTCTGGAAGGTGAGGGTCGCGTGCGCCTGCTCGCTGATGTTGAAGGAGATCGTCGTCCCCACCGGCACCTTCGAGATCTTCGCCAGGCTGTTGCCGAGCCGCCACTTCTTCGGCGAGACCTTGATTCCCGAGATCGCGGGGGAGGCGCCGCCGGCCGCGGGGGGATTGCCGACCTGGATCGTGACGCTCGCCGGCAACGCGTTCGAGGTCCCATCGCTGCCGGTGTAGGTGAACGCGTCGGTTCCCTGGAAGTCTTTGTTCGGGGTGTAGACCACCTTCCCGTTGGAGATCCCGCCGATTGTCCCGTGCGACGGTCCCATCGCGATTTCGAGCGCTTCGGGTTCGAGCGGGGTCGGCGTCGGCGGGGCCGAGCCGAAGCCGAAGTCGGGGTCGGTGCAGGAAAGGTTGATCGTGACGAACTGGTTGACCCCGATCTGG
>DASXBC010000059.1:0-8051 GCA_036406355.1 Solirubrobacterales bacterium
TACGGTGGTGCGATCGGGTACCTCTCCTGGAACGGCGACCTCGACACCGCGATCCACATCCGGACCGTCGTCGCCAAGGACGGCCAGATCCACGTCCAGGCGGGTGGCGGAACGGTCGCCGACGCGAAGCCGGCCTACGAGTACAACGAGTCGGTCAACAAGGCGAAGGCGGTCTTCCGCGCCGTCGAGCTCGCCTGCCGGCAACCAGATTGGGCGTAGGTGATGACTTCAAGCTGCACCCGCCCGCGGCGGACGCGGGAGCGAGCGAGCAAGATCTCCGGGGATGATTAGTGCGACCGAGCGGGAGCGGAGCACGCGGGCGGAATTTATGAGGGTCCTTGTAATCGACAACTACGACAGCTTCACCTACAACCTCGTCCAGTACCTGGGTGAGCTCGGCGCCGAGCTCGAGGTCGTCCGCAACGACCGCGCCGAGGTCGGCGAGCTGCTCGAGCGCGGCGCCGACCGGCTCGTCGTCTCTCCCGGCCCCTGCACGCCGGCCGAGGCCGGGATCTCGGTCGCGGCGATCCGGGCCTTCGCCGAGGCCGGGACCCCCGTCCTCGGCGTCTGCCTCGGCCACCAGTCGTTGGTCGAGGCGTTCGGCGGCCGAACCGTCCAGGGCGAGCCGATCCACGGCAAGGACGCCGAGATCGAGCACGACGGCCGCACGATCTTCGAGGGCGTCCCGAGCCCGCTCGTCGCCGGCCGCTACCACTCGCTGGTCGCCGATCCCGATCTGCCGGACGAGCTCGAGCTCAGCGCCAGCCTCGGCGACGTCGTGATGGGCGCCCGCCATCGAGAACTGCCGGCGGAGGGGGTGCAGTTCCATCCCGAGTCGGTCCTGACCCCGCAGGGGAAGCAGCTGCTCAAAAACTTCCTTCGAACCAACGGCGGCGAGGGATGAGCGTCAACGAGGTCCTCACCCGAGCGATCGACGCGGTCTGCGCCGGCGACCACCTGACCGCCGACCACGCCGCTGCCGTGCTGGCGGAGATCATGGAGGGAAGGGCCGACCCGGTGCAGACGGGGGCCTTCCTGATCGCGCTGCGGGCGAAGGGGGAGACCGTCCCGGAGCTGGTCGGCCTGGCGCGGACGATGCGCTCGCTGGCGGCGCCGGTTCGGTCGATGCGCGACGACCTTGTCGACACCGCCGGCACCGGCGGCGGGCCCTCGACCTTCAACGTCTCGACGACAGCGGCGCTGGTCGCCGCCGGAGCCGGCTGCGCCGTCGCCAAGCACGGCAACCGCTCGAACACCAGCCGCTGTGGCTCGGCCGACCTGCTAGAAGCGCTCGGCGTCGACATCGAGCTCGCGCCCGACGACGTCGGGCGCTGCATCGACGCGGTCGGCTTCGGGTTCATGTTCGCGCCGCGCCACCACGCGGCGATGGCCCACGTGATCCCGGCCCGGAAAGCGCTCGGGGTGCGGACGATCTTCAACTTCCTCGGGCCGCTGACCAACCCCGCCGGCGCCCAGCGGCAGCTGCTCGGGGTCTCCGATCGCCACTACCAGGAGACGATCGCCGAGGCCCTGGTCGGCCTTGGCAGCGAGCGGGCGATGGTCGTCACCGCCGAGGACGGCGTCGACGAGCTCTCGATCATGGCCAGAACACGGGTGATCGAGGTTGCCGCGGGCGGGACCGAGGAGTGGTTCGTCGACCCGGGCGAATTCGGCCTGGCCGAGGCCTCCCTCGACGAGGTCGCCGGCGGGACCCCGGAGGAGAACGCCGCCGCCACGCAGGCGGTGCTCGAAGGCGAGCTGGGCCCGAGACGCGACCTCGTCGTCCTCAACGCGGGCGCCACGATCTACGTCGGCGGTCTCGCGTCGAGCTTCGGCCAGGGGATCGAGAAGGCCGAAACGGCGATCGACGACGGCCAGGCCGCGGCCTTGCTGGAGCGGCTGGTCGTGACCACAGCCGATCTCGGCCAGACGAGCCACTAGGCTTTCTCAGTTCCAGTGGGAATGATCGAGCAGCTCATCTTTGCGGCACGGGGCGGGGTGGACCGGCGCCGCCGGGACACTCCGCAGGCGGACCTCGAATCGAGGCTGCCAGACCGTGGGCGCGACCGACCGTTCAGCGAGGCCCTGGTCCGTCCCGGCCTATCTGTGATCGCCGAGTTCAAGCGCCGCTCTCCGAGCGCCGGCGAGATCGCCGCCTCGGCCGACCTCGCCGAACGGGTCGGCGCCTACGAACGGGGCGGCGCCGCGGCGCTCTCGATCCTGACCGAGGAGGGGAGCTTCGGAGGCTCGCTCGAGGACCTGCGCGCCGCCCGCGAGGCGTGCGAGCTGCCGATCCTCCGCAAGGACTTCATCGTCGACCGCTATCAGCTCTATGAGGCCGCGGTCCACGGCGCCGACGCGGTGCTGCTGATCGTCCGCGTCCTCGACGACGGCGAGCTCCGCTCGATCCACGACGAGGCGCGCGAACTCGACCTCGACTGCATGGTCGAGGTCCATGACGGCGCCGAGCTCGAGCGGGCGCTCCACCTCGATGCCGACGTGATCGGGATCAACAACCGCGACCTCGACGAGGGGACCGTCGACATTCGGACGACCTACGAGTTGATGCCGGACGTGCCCGCCGGCAAGACCGTCGTCGCCGAGAGCGGGATCTCGACCCGCGAAGAGCTCGAGGAGCTCGAAAGGGTTGGCGTCGACGCCGTTCTGATCGGCGAGGCGCTGATGCGCTCCGGCGACCCCGAGGCGCTCG
The DNA here is from genome assembly GCA_036406355.1 of Solirubrobacterales bacterium. GTDB lineage: Bacteria > Actinomycetota > Thermoleophilia > Solirubrobacterales > 70-9 > VRUE01. Next base: position 2,711 of record DASXBC010000059.1, read on the forward strand.
CGCGGGAACTGACCGGCGTCGACGAGAACACGCGCGAGCACCACCTCCCCTAGCCCCGGGGCCGAGCATCTTTAGGGAATTTTTCGAGGGCTTTAAGAAACGACACAGCGGCGGGGCTCACGATCCGTGTCGTGACTACCGCAAAGAGACTCATCCGCACCCCGTTCGGCTCCGCCCTGCTCGGCGGCGCAATCGTCGCCCTCTTCTTCTGGCTGGCTCTCTCCGCCGGCTGGGTCAAGGCCGACAGCTCGACCTCGGAAACCGAAATCGCCCCGCTCGCGGCCCCGATCGTCGATCGCGGCTCCGAAGAAGGCGGCGGCAACCTGATCAACCAGATCTACCGCCGCGACGGCCAGGGGGTCGCCTTCATCCAGTCCGAGCTGAAGCCGAAACAGGAAATCAGCCCGTTCGGCCTGCCCGAAGAACAGGGCGGGGGGACCGCGACCGGGTCCGGCTTCCTGATCGACACCGCCGGCCATATCGTCACCAACGCTCACGTCGTCGAAGGCGCGGACAAGATCGAAGTCAAACTCGGCGCCTCCGACAAGGAGTACACCGCGGAAGTCGTCGGCACCGACCCGGCGACGGACGTCGCCCTGATCAAGGTGGATGCGCCGGCCGGCGAACTTCACCCGCTCGCGCTGGGCGACTCCTCCAAGATTGAAGTCGGTGACCCCGTGGTCGCGATCGGCAACCCGTTCGGCCTCGACCGCACCGTCACCAGCGGCATCGTCTCCGCTCTCCAGCGTCAGATCGAAGCGCCCAACGGATTCTCGATCTCGCATGTGATCCAGACCGACGCGGCGATCAACCCCGGCAACTCCGGCGGCCCGCTGATCAACGACCAGGGCCAGGTGATCGGGATCAACTCCCAGATCCAGAACACCGGCAACGACGGAAACGTCGGGATCGGTTTCGCGGTCCCGATCAACACCGCCCGCGAAGTCGTCCGCCAGCTCGAGGAACACGGCGAAGTCAAGCACGCCTACCTCGGGATCAGCGGCGGCAGCCTGACGCCGGAGCTCGTCAACGCCCTCAAGCTCCCGGTCAAGGAAGGGGTGCTGGTCTCCGAAGTCGTCAGCGGCGGTCCCGCCGACCAGGCCGGGATCCACGGCGGCGACACCTCGGCGACGATCGAAGGGGCCGAACTCCGGCTCGGCGGCGACATCATCACCGAAATCAACGGCAAGAAGGTCACCGGGATGGAAGACGTCGTCAACCTCGTCAACGCCGCGAAGCCCGGCGAAACGATGGAAGTCACGGTCGTGCGCGGCGGCGGAACGACAAAGCACCTGACGGTGACCCTCGGCGTCCGCCCCTCATCGGTCGAAGCGGCCGAATCCAACGCTCGCTAGTCGCGCCGCGTACTCTCACCGTGTGAGAGTCAAGTTCTGCGGAATAACCAATCTCGACGACGCCGCCGAGGCCGTCAGGCTCGGCGCCTGGGCGATCGGGCTGATCCACTATCGGGAGAGCCCGCGGTTCTGTGAGCCCGCCGAGGCGGCGGCGATCGCCTCCGCCTTCCGCCGCAAGTGCGAGGTCGTCGGCGTCTTCGTCAATGCCGAGCTCGATGAGATCGTGGGCGCTGTCGAGGACGAGGGGCTGACGATGGTGCAGCTGAACGGCGAGGAGGGTCCGTCCTTCTGCGCCGAGATCTCCCGCCGGGCGGGCGTCAGGGTGATCAAGGCGATCCACGTCGCCAGTGCCGCCGACATCCACTCCGCGGAGGCGCTCCGCAGCGACTTCCACCTCTTCGACCGGCGCGGAGACGGCCTCTGGGGCGGCAGCGGCGAGAGCTTCGACTGGGGCCTGCTCGCGGACCATCGATCTGAGGTCCCGGCGATCGTCGCCGGCGGCCTGCGGCCGGAGAACGTCGCCGAGGCGATCGCCGTCACCCACCCCTACGCCGTCGACGTCGCCAGCGGCGTCGAGTCGGAGCCCGGGCGCAAGGACCACGCCGCGATGACTGCGTTCTTCGAGGCTGCGCAGGCGGCCGGCGTTCCCGCCCGATGACCCCGGTCGAGGAGAGATTCGGCGCCTACGGCGGCCGCTACGTCCCCGAGACCCTGATCGCCGCGCTCGACGAGCTGAGCGAGGCCTGGGCCGAGGCCCGCGACGACGAGGCCTTCCAGGCGCGGCTCGGCGCCCTGCACCGCGATTTTGTCGGGCGGCCGACGCCGCTCTACCGCGCCGAGCGGCTTTCCGAGCGGGCGGCCCGCCGCGTCTACCTCAAGCGCGAGGACCTCGCCCACACCGGCGCTCACAAGATCAACAACGCGGTCGGCCAGGTCCTGCTCGCCGAGCGGATGGGCAAGCCGCGGATCATCGCCGAGACCGGCGCCGGGCAGCACGGGGTCGCGACCGCGACCGCGTGCGCCCTGCTCGGCCTCGAGTGCGTCGTCTACATGGGCACCGAGGACATCCGCCGCCAGGCCCCGAACGTCGAGCGGATGAAACTGCTCGGGGCCGAGGTCGCTCCGGTCGACGCCGGCGCCCGCACCCTGAAGGAGGCCGTTTCCGCCGCGATACGCGACTGGGTCGCGAACGTCGAGACCACCCACTACGTGATCGGGTCGGCCGTGGGGCCGGCTCCGTTCCCGGCCCTCGTCCGCGACCTGCAGCGGGTGATCGGCGACGAGGCGCGGGCACAGGCCCTCGAGGCCGAGGGCGTGCTGCCGGCCCGGGTGATCGCCTGCGTCGGCGGCGGCTCGAACTCGATCGGGATCTTCACGCCGTTCATCGGCGACGCCGAGGTGGCGCTGATCGGGGTCGAGGCGGCGGGGGAGGGGATCGAGAGCGGCCGCCACGGGGCCTCGCTCGGCGCCGGGCGCACCGGCGTCCTGCACGGCTCGCTCTCCTCGGTGATCGCCGACGAGGAGGGACAGATCCTCGAGGCGCACTCGGTCTCGGCCGGCCTCGATTATCCGGGCGTCGGCCCGGAGCACGCCCACCTCCGCGACACCGGCCGTGCCTCCTACCACTCGGTCACCGACGCGGCCGCGCTCGCCGCCTTCGGCGAGCTGGCGCGGCTCGAGGGCATCATCCCGGCGCTCGAGTCCGCCCACGCGATCGCCTGGCTGACCGAGAACGGCGGAGGGGAGGGGTACGACGTCCTCTGCCTCTCCGGGCGCGGCGACAAGGACCTCGCCGAGGTGGTGGCGTTGACGGGGGCCCGCGGGTCCGGGGGATGACCCTCCGGAGCAACAGCGGGGAGGCTCCGTCGGGTCATCCGGACCCGGACGCGACCGCGCCGGCGCCATTCGGCGAGGGGCGGATCGGCGATGCGTTCCGTACGGCGAGGGACGACGGGCGCGCCGCGCTGATGCCCTACATGATGGCCGGCTTCCCCGACCAGGCGTCCTCGCTCGCGATCGCCTCCGCCTACGCCGAGAACGGCGCCGACCTGATCGAGCTCGGCATCCCGTTCTCCGACCCGCTCGCCGACGGCCCGACGATCCACGCCGCCGCAACCGCCGCGCTCGCCGCCGGTGCGACGACCGAGACCGCGCTGGAGATCTGCGAGTCGGTCGCCGGCCTGGTGCCGGTGACCCTGATGGTCTACGCGAACATGGTCCTCGCCCACGGCGGGGCCGAGGAGTTCGCCGGTCGCGCCGCCGACGCGGGCGCCGCCGCCGTGATCGTCCCCGACCTTCCACTCGGCGAGAGCGACTCCGCCCGCGAGGCGTTCGCGGGAGCCGGGCTCGACCTCGTGCCGCTGCTCGCCCCGACGACCTCGCCCGAGCGCCGGGCCGAGATCTGCGCCGAGGCAAGCGGCTTCGTCTACCTCGTGTCGACCCTGGGGACGACCGGCGAGCGAGACGAGCTGCCGAAGGGGCTCGCCGATCTGATCGACGCGGCGAAGGCCGATGCCGAGGTCCCGGTCGCGGTCGGGTTCGGGATCGGCACGCCGGCCCAGGCCGCGACGGTGGGCGAGCGGGCCGACGGCGTGATCATCGGCAGCCGCCTGGTCCGGGCGGCGGCCGAGGCGGGCTCGGCGGATGCCGCGGCCGACGCGGTCGGGGCTTTCCTGCGCGAGACGCGCGTCGCCCTCGGCGGGTAAGCTGCCGGCGCAATGGGAATGGTCGTCACCCTCTTCCTGGCGCTCGCCGCCGCGACGTTCTCCTACTCGATCGGCCAGGGCGGCCCCGTCGCCGGGCTGGTCTTCTTCACGATCCTGCTGATCGGCGCGCTGATCAGGCTCGCCGGGCCGAAGCCCGATTAGCCCGTCGCTAACCTCCGCGTGATGCGGATCGGCGTCCTCACAGGCGGCGGAGACTGCCCCGGCCTGAATGCCGTGATCCGCGCGATCGTCCGCAAAGGCGTCGAATTCCAGGGCCACGAGTTCGTCGGCTACCGCGATGGCTGGCACGGGCCGTTGAACGCCGACAGCGGCCCGCTCGGCGTCCCCGAGGTCCGCGGCATACTGCCGCGCGGAGGAACGATCCTCGGATCCTCGCGGACCAACCCCTTCAGGGAGGAGGGCGACGCCGAGCGGTTGGTCGAGAACCTCGAGCGGGAAGGGGTCGAGGGGCTGATCGCGATCGGCGGCGAGGACACCCTCGGCGCCGCCTCCCGGCTTCACACCGAGCTCGGTGTGAAGATCGTCGGCGTGCCGAAGACGATCGACAACGACCTCGGCGCCACCGATTACACCTTCGGCTTCGACACCGCGGTGAACATCGCGATGGAGGCGATCGACCGCCTCCACACCACCGCCGACAGCCACCACCGGGTCCTGATCGTCGAGGTGATGGGCCGCAACGCGGGCTGGATCGCCTTCCACGCCGGGCTCGCTGGCGGCGCGAACGTCATCCTGATCCCCGAGCAGCCGTTCGACCTCGACCGTGTGACCGAGCTCGTCGGGCGCCGGCTCGACGCCCGCTTCGCCCCGATCGTCGTCGTCTCCGAGGGCGCGACCCCGGTCGGCGGCCTCCCCGAGGCGCAGGCGGACCAGGTGGATGCCTTCGGCCACGCCCGCCTCGGCGGCATCGCCCACTGGCTCGAGGGCGAGATCGAGGCCCGGACCGGAAAAGAGACGCGGGCGACCGTCCTCGGCCACGTCCAGCGCGGCGGCACCCCGACCGCGTTCGACCGGGTGCTGGCGACCAGGTTTGGCCTGCACGCAATCGACGCTGCCAACGACGGGCGGTGGGGGACGATGACCGCGCTGCACGGCACCGAAATCGAGCTGGTCGAGCTGAGCGAAGCGACGGCCGAGCTGAAGACGGTTCCGAAGCAGCTCTATGCGGAGGCCGAGGTGTTCTTTGGATGAGGGTCGGGACGGCGGAGCCTCCCCCCGCTGGAACCCGCGGCGGTGGTTTCTACAGGGCTCATGCGCATG
>DASXBC010000060.1:0-7910 GCA_036406355.1 Solirubrobacterales bacterium
TCCAGGATGGAGTGGTAGTCATCCGCGCCGCTGTAACGCCAGAGGCGACCTTCGTTGCCGTTTGTCGGATTGCTTCCCGCGACGTAGACGTCCTCATTCTTCGTATTGAAGACGAACGTGCACGGTTCCCCGATCCCCGCAACATTGATGGTCTTTCCGGTTGGCAGGCCGTTGGGGTTGTACTCCAGCAGCTTGCTCGTCACCCGGTCGGCGATCCAGATGTGACCTTCCCCGTCGACCGCGTCTCCGCAGGCGCTTGTCGGTTCCGGTATTTCCTGCGGGTATTCGCCACCCAGGGGTTCTCCGTCGGAGTTGAACCCGTAGAGGATGTCGCCCCCCTTGCCCCGTTCTTTGACTTCGACGTAGTAGATGTTGCCCGCCGACGGGAGGTTCGTATTGTCGACGGAGACGGAGCGGGAGGCATTCCCATCTTCGCCGAGTGGCACCGGGATCGGGAAGTTCGGAATCGGCTTGTATGCGTTGTCGATTTCGAACCCATAGATGTGTGCGGGTTCACCCCTTACTTCCTGCGTTCTGTCGATCATGTAGAGCCTCTGCTTCGCCTGATCGATCGCGAAGCGGAAGTCGGAGATGCCGAAGTAGGTGGCCGGGGTGCCGTCCTTGCCAAATTCGGCGCTCACCGTCCCGGAGTGGAGAAACGCCGCTGACGCCGAGCCGGACCAGGCCAGCGATCCGAAGAGGAGGAACGCGGTGACGACGAGAAGGCGCGCAAGAGTCCGAGTTGGCTGCGCGGCAACCGATTGGCTTCCCGTTCTCACTAACTGTCTCCTGTAGTTCCCCAGTGCCGCCTACCGGCCCTGTCGTCAGTCACGCGGCGCGTGGCGCCCCTGTTCCTGTCCTACTCCCAGCCCACCTCCCTGGCAGGCGCCGCAAAGTTACACCACCCCTCCTACTCTCGTCAAGTCTAAAGACAGGAACGTACCTCCCCAGTTCTCCAGATTTCGCTCAGTAGCAGGAAAAACCTGGCCTTCACAAATGGAAAAAGAAACCATTGCGTATCTGAGTTCGGGCTAGAAACCGCGACCTATCGTTGTGGCTAGGCTGCCTCGGCGGAATGGTGATGACGCCGTGGGGGGACTCGGACTCGCTGCGCGACCGCAGGCTGCGGCCGGGGCCGGGTAAGACGCGCGAGGAGGTCGAGCAGAACCAGCGCGAGCGCCTCTACGGGGCGATGATCGCGCTGGTCGCGGAGAAGGGCTACGAGGCGACCACGCTGGCGGACCTTGCGGAGCTCTCGGGGGTATCCAGCCGCACCTTCTACGGGCTCTTCGAGAGCAAGCAGGCATGCTTCGCCCAGACCCTTCAGAACATGATCATGCTGGCGGTCGGGATGGCGACCCAGATCGGCAGTGACACCCAGCTCAGCGGATGGGAGGAGCAGTCGCGAGCCGGGTCGCGTGCCTTTGCCGAGATGGTGGTGGCCCAGCCCGCGGCGGCCAGGGCCTGCCTGATCGAGGCCTTCGCGGCCGGGCCGGAGGCCGTCGCGCCGCTGGAAGCGGCCATTGCGGGGTTCGAAGCCCTCGCCAAGATGATCATCGCGCAGGTTCCCGAGCGGGCGGCGATGCCCGGCGAGATACTTGCGGCCTACATCGGCGCGGTCGAAGAGATCGTCCGGATGCGCCTCCTGTCCGAAGAGCAGGACACCCTCCCCGACCTCATGGATCAGCTCTGGGATCTGATCAGCTCCTATGTGCCTCCCCCCGAGCCGTTGCGGCTGGCCGAACGGGTGCCGGTAACGGCTGCGGAAAGCCTCGACGCGCACGACAACGCCGAGAGGGCGATCCGCGCATTCGCCGTCGAGGCCGCCGAGCGCGGCTACACGGCGACGACCGTCGCCGACATCCTCGCCCGCGCCCAGATGTCGGCGACGACCTTCTATGACCAGTTCGGCGGCAAGGAGGACGCGATGCTGGCGGCGATCGACAGCGCCGGCGCCCATATCGGGGCGGCGATGCGGCCGGCGATGCGGCGAGCCCCCGACTGGCCGGCTGCCGTCCGAGCCGCGATTGGCGGCGTGTTCAACTTCCTCGCCTCCCGCCCCGCGCTCGCTCGTCTGGTTCTCGTCGACGCCTATGTGGCCGGGCCGGAGGCCCTGAAACGGAGGGTCGGCTTCCTGCTGCCGTTGGAGGCCCTCCTCGCCGAAGGCCGAGAGCAGGCAAAAGACGCCCCGCCCGAAATCACCGAGGAGTTGATGAATGGCGTCTTCTTCTCGCTGTCGCGGCGCACGATCAGCCAGGACGGTCCCCAGGCCCTCCCGGCGCTGGCCCCGCTCTGCACCTACCTCGCCCTTGCTCCCTACCTCGGCCCCGAGGAGGCCTGCGAGGTGGCGAACGCTTACGTCGGGCGCCGGCGCGACGCGGCCGGCTAAGAGATAAACTTGGGCGCCTACCGCAAATTGTCGGGTTGCCAAGCGACCCGAGTCACAGTAGCTTGTGACTGTCGGTTTTCTCGCCCGGAAGTCGCGAGGTCGGGGAAAACCAAGGCAGGGAGATAAGAAACCGAGGCGTATCGTTAATTGCCGTAAAAAGGGTTTGGGCCCGGCTGGCTAGGTCGTCGGGATGGTGGTCACTCCGTGGGGAGACTCTGGGTCACTGCGGACCCGCAGGCTCAGGCCGGGGCCCGGGAAGGCCCGCGACGATGTCGAGCGGAATCAGCGCCAGCGCCTCTACGGAGCGACGATCGCGCTGGTCGCCGAGCAGGGGTATCAGGCGACGACACTCGCCGAACTGTGCTCGCTGTCAGGGGTGTCGAGTCGCAGCTTCTACAACCTCTTCGGGGGCAAAGACGAGCTCGTCCTCGAGACATTGAAGGCGGTCATCGAGCTCGCCGTCGAGTATGCGATGTCCAACGACGCTCTCAGCGCCGAAGGCGACTGGGAAGTCCAGGCGCGACGTGGCTTCGACGCGTTCATCGAGATGGTCGTCGCCCAGCCGGCGACGGCCCGGGTCATGCTCATCGAGGCCTATGCGGCAGGGCCCGAGGCTATGGCACCGATCGAGGCGGCCACGGAAGGCTTCGAATTTCTGACTCGCCAGACCGCCGAGCGCTCGCCCGAGCGGGCCGGCATGCCGCCCGAGATGGTCACCGCCCATATCGGGGCCTCGCGGGAAATCGCCAGTGCCAGGTTGCGCCAGGGTCGCGAGCAGGAGCTGCCGGGGCTGCTCGACGAAATGTGGCACCTGATCAGCTCCTACCGGCCTCCGCCCGATCCGCTGCGATCCGCCGGGAGGGCCCCGGCGTCCCAGTCGGAAAGCCTCGATGCCCAAGACCATGCCGAGCGTGCGATCCGGGCGTTCGCGCTGGTCGTCGCCGAGACCGGTTACGCCGCAACGACGGTTGACGAGATCGTCGCACGGGGAGGGATGTCGGCGACGACGTTCTACGACAACTTCGCCGGCAAGGAGGACATCCTGATGGCCGCGATCGACAGCGCCGGGGCGCAGACCGTCGCCGCCGCGATGCCGCCGTTCGAACGTGCGGCCGACTGGCCTCAGGGACTGCGAGCCGCCTACAACGCCGTGTTCAACTTCCTCGCCTCCCGTCCGGCCCTGGCTCGACTCGTGATTTCCGAGATCTATGCAGCGGGGCCCGCGGCCGTCGAACGCCGGGTTGAAGCGATGCGTCCATTCCGGGCGTTGATCGAGAAGGGCCTCGAGCTGGCACCCGAGACGCCGCGAATCGCTCCGGAGCTGATCACCGGTGGAATCGCCACCCTCGCCTACCGCACAATCCGCGACGGTGGCCCTGAGACATTGCCGGCGCTGACGCCGCTCGCCACCTACATCACCCTGGCCCCGTTCCTCGGCGCCGAGGAGGCGTGCCGGGCGGCCAACGCCAGCGGGCGACGGGACAGGGCCCTGCCAAAACAGCGGGCGAACCCCCTCCTCACCTGATCAGCGCTTATCGGAGGGGTGGCCGGTGGCGATCCCGTCCGCGATTCGTTGGCCGGTGGCGCCGCTCTGAGTGCGAACGGAGATCGCGGGGGTGGCGAGCGCGAGGTGAGCGAGGGCGCGCTGGCGCAGCGGGCCGACGCTGAGCTCGGTTCGATCGCGCTCGATCGCCGTGACGACCGCGCCGCCGACCTGGTCCGGCCGGCCGGTACCAAGCCCCATTGGCGAGGCACCGGAGTCGGCGAACATCCCGGCGTCGCGGATGAAGCCCGGGCTGACGAGAGAGACGCCGACGCCCTTCGGCACAAGATCGATGCGAAGGCCCAGGGCGAACCCGCGGAGGCCGAACTTCGTCGCGTTGTAGACCGACGAGCGGGGGTTCGCCGACTTGCCCGCGAGCGAGGCGATGAAGACGAGGTGCCCCGACCCGCGCTCGACCATGCCCGGGTAGAGGGCGCGGGCGATCAGCATCGGCGACTCGAGGTTGACCCGGATCGCGCGGCTGACCTCCTCCGAGCTGAAGTCGGTGAGCCAGCCGGCGCCGGGGAGACCGGCGTTGGCGACCAGGACGTCGACTTCCCCCGCCGCGGAGGCGAGCGCATCGGCGGCGCCGGGCTCCGCAAGGTCCGCCGGCAGGACGCTGTGGCCGTCGCCGGGCAGCGCCTCCGCCTGGGCCCCGAGCGCCTCCGGGTTGCGGGCGCTGAGCCCGAGGATCGCCCCCCTTCCGGCGAGCGCCTGCGCGATCGCCCGCCCCAGTCCGCCGGTGGCGCCGGTGAGCAGAACGGTGCGACCGGAAAGTTCCATTCCGGCCGCAAGCTAGCACCGGGCCGGACCGGGAGGAAAAACCGGGCCAAGTGCGAATGGCTACAAAATGTTTGTTTTCTATGAGCAAACGGCCGGGCGATCGGATACACTGCCCGCCGTTCCGAACAACCGAGACGCCGAGTCCCGTGCGCTAGGAGGCGCCGCGGGAGCGGGGGAACCACGTTTTCGGGGCTAACCCACCCGCCCGGGTGGGGGCGCAGGCTCCTTTCGCGCCAGCCCGACAGCTAACCCCGTAGGCCGACGAAGGAGATCGGTAGTGCCTACGAACAATCGAACGTTTTGGTCGGGGTTGGTTTGTATGGGGGCGTTCCTCGTCCTCGCCATCGCTCCCAGCGGCGCGTCCGCGGCCTGCGAAGGCGGCGGTGTGACGCCGGCCGTGATCGACATCTGCACCCCGACGCCGAAGGCGCGTCTGCTCGCCAACGGGATGCTGATCCCGCCCAAGGCGGCGCCGCTGCGGGTCAAGGAGTCGATCGAATACGCCAACAAAATCCGCAACAAGCCCTACATCTACGGCGGCGGCCACGGCAGCTTCCTGGACAAGGGCTACGACTGCTCCGGCTCCGTCAGCTTCATGCTGCACGGCGGCGAATTCCTCGAAAGCCCGCTTCCCTCGGGGCCGCTGGAGAGCTGGGGGCTACGCGGCGAAGGGCGCTGGATCACCGTCTACGCCAACGCCGGCCACGCCTACGCGGTCGTCGCCGGCTTCCGCTGGGACACATCGGGTAACACCGACGGCACCACTGGGCCGAGTTGGCACGAAGAACTGCGCGACAACATCGGCTACGTCGCCCGGCACCCGGCGGGCTTCTGAGTTAAAGGCAGGGACATGCTCCGCCCCGGCCAAGCGGTCGGGGCGAATTTGTCCTTGCTTTCCAGAACCTCTCGGATAACTTCTCGGTGTAGCTGCTCCACCCGACATCCGCCTGGCAGACCTCAGCAAACGCTACGGCGAGGTACGGGCGGTCGAGGGCATCGACCTCGAAATCCAGCGGGGGGAGTTCTTCACGATGCTCGGTCCCTCGGGCTCGGGCAAGACGACGACGCTGCGGATGATCGCCGGCTTCGAGGACCCGACCAGCGGCACGATCGAACTCGCCGGCCGCGACGTCAGCGGGATCCCCCCCTACGACCGCGCGGTGAACACCGTCTTCCAGGACTACGCGCTGTTCCCGCACATGACGGTCGGCGAGAACGTCGAGTACGGGCTGCGGGTCGGCGGCGTCTCGAAGGCGGAACGCGCCAAGCGGCGCGAAGAGGCGCTGGAAATGGTGCGGCTTCCTCAATACACCGATCGCAGGCCCGGCGAGCTCTCCGGCGGCCAGCGCCAGCGCGTCGCGCTCGCGCGGGCGATCGTCAACCGTCCCCAGGTTCTTCTCCTCGACGAGCCGCTCGGCGCGCTCGACCTGAAGCTGCGCGAGCAGATGCAGGTCGAGCTGAAGACGATCCAGGGCGACGTCGGCATCACCTTCGTCTACGTCACCCACGACCAGGACGAGGCGCTGACAATGAGCGACCGGATCGCCGTCTTCAACGAGGGCAGGATCGAGCAGGTCAGCCCGCCGTTCGAGCTCTACGAGCAGCCGACGACCGAATTCGTCGCCGGTTTCGTCGGCGTCTCCAACGTGCTCGAGCGGGACGGGGAGCGGTTCACGATCCGCCCCGAGAAGATCCAGTTGCTCGAGCTGGGAAGCCCAAGCGACGGGCTGCGGACGGAACGAGGGCGGATCGCCGAGGTCGCCTACGCCGGGATGGTCACGCGCTACACGGTCGCGCTCGACGCCGGCGGGGAGCTACAGCTTGTGCGGCAGAACGCGGAGGCGGCGTCGCAGGACTCGACCGAGGAACGGGGCAAGGAGGTCGAGGTGGGATGGCGCCCGGAGCACGCGGTCGCCGTTCGGGGGAAAGCAAACAAGGAGGAGGAGTCAATTGATGACTAGGAGCGGAAACCCGCACCGGACGGCGTGGACGATCATCGCCGGCCTGCTGGCGTTCATGCTGCTGATCGCCGGCTGTGGCTCGAGTGACAACAGCACCTCGGGCGGCGGCGAAGAACTGACCAAGCTCGGCAAGGGAGAGGGTGAAGTCGACCTGATCTCCTGGGCGGGCTACGTCGAACCAGCGTGGAGCAAGCCATTCGAACAGAAGACCGGCTGCAAGGTGAACGACAAGGTCGCCGGGACCTCCGACGAAATGGTCAATCTGATGCGGACGGGCGAATACGACGGCGTCTCGGCGTCCGGCAACGCCACCGCGCGGCTGTTCGAAGGGGGCGACGTCGCTCCCGTCAACACCGACCTCGTCCCCAACTACAAGACGGTCTTCTCGGACCTCAAGGGCCAGCCCTACAACACGTTCGAAGGCCAGCCGTACGGGATCCCGCACGGTCGCGGCGCCAACCTGTTGATGTGGAACAGCAACGAAGTGAAGCCGGCGCCGAAATCGTGGAGCATCACGATGGACCCGAAGGAAGCGGCCAAGTGGAAGGGCAAGATCAGCCAGTACGACGATCCAATGTCGATCGCCGAAGCGGCCCTGTATCTCAAAATGCACGAACCGAAGCTCGGGATCGAAGACCCCTACGAGCTGAACGAAGAACAGTTCGAAGCGGCGGTGAACCTGATGAAGGAACAGCGGCCCTTCGTCGGTGAATACTGGTCGGAAGCCGAAAAGCAGATCTCGGCCTTCGCCAGCGGCGACAGCCAGGTCGGAACGACATGGCAGTACCAGTACTTCGTTCTGAAAGGCGAAAACAAGCCGGTCTCGGCGAGCCCGGCGAGCCAGGGCTTCCTGCCGGAAGAGGGAGCGACCGGCTGGTCCGACACCTGGATGATCAGCTCCGAAGCCCAGCATCCCAACTGCATGTACATGTGGATGAACTGGATCATCGAACCGAAAGTCAACGCCGAAGTGGCCGAATTCTTCGGTGAGGCTCCGGCGCAGGAAAAGGCCTGCGAAGAAACCGAAAACCCGAACTTCTGCGCCGAATACCACGCGGAAGACCCGAATTTCTGGAAACGGGTCTACTACTGGAAGACGCCGCTCTCGGACTGCGGCAACGGCGAAGAAGATTGCATGAACTACAACGACTGGGTCCAGGCCTGGACCTCGATCAAGGGCTGAGCCGGGCAATCGCGAATGGCGACCGAAGCGGCCGCGGAGAGCAGGTCGGCG
>DASXBC010000061.1:0-3848 GCA_036406355.1 Solirubrobacterales bacterium
CGTCGAAGTGTTCGCCGACGCTGAAGCCCGCCAGTTCGTTCTTGCTTCCGCCGTTGATGTCGCGAGTGCGAAGTTCCCCCTGTCCAAATGCGCCTTCCGTGTAGAGGATCCGGCTCCCGTCGGGGGACCAGACGCAGTTGAGGTCGCCGAGCGTGGGATCGTCCACGAACGGGGTGTCGCCGGTTCCGTTGACGTTGATGGTGCGCAGCGTTGCGCTGTTGTCCTGCCCACCCCGCAGAAAGCAGAGCCGCTGGCCATCGGGCGAAACCGCCGGTTGCCAGTCTTCTCCGCTCCCGGTTGCAACACCTTCGACTTTCCCATCGGCAGTGACGGGGCTCTTCTTGTAGATGTCCCGCGTCGCTCCCACCCCGGTTCCTTTGCGGTTGAAGTAGAGGGTGTTCCCGTCGGGGCTCCAGACGGGGCGTTCGTCGGTGTCGGCCGAGTTGGTCAGCTGTGTTCCCATGTCTGCCGGATTCTCGTCGTCGACGTCCTTGACCCAGAGGTCGCCACCGGCGCTGTACGCGATCTGGGTGCCATCCGGCGACCAGCTCGGTCGGTCCAGGTTGGTGGTGGCGGAGACGAATTCGGTCTGGCTACCATCGCGGAGGTCGAGGATCCAGAGGGCGTAGAGAGTCCCCGAGCCGGCCGCGTAGGCGATGCGGGTGTGATCGGGCGACCAGTTCGGCTGACGATGGCGAACGGCTGCCCCGGCGGGGAGCGTCGTCACCTGGACGGGGATCCCCGAGGGATAGTCGGTCACGTAGATCCGCGAACCCGCGTCACCCGCGTTGGGCGCCGGAAGATCGTCGGAGGGTCGTCCGCTGACGAAGGCGATCTTGCCGTTCGGGCCGGGGAGCGATGTCGCCGGGCCTGCGGCGGGAAACGCGGCGAGCGCCAGGACGGCGACGGCGCCCGCAAAGGCGAGGCGGCACATCATCGTCACCCGACGCTACATCAGATTCTCCCGTCCGCAATGCGGGATTGGACCGAAAATGACGCCCGAATACCCAATATCCGTACTGCGTGAGCCTCAACTGCTCGAAAACGCCGCCGCCAGCCCGGCGGCGGTCGGCTCGGCGCCGGTCGGTGCCTCGATCGAGAGGAGGATCTGGCCGCCGCGCAACTCGATGTCCAGGCCGAGGAAGGGACAGCATCTTCGCTCCGCCTCGACGATCTGATCGAGGCGCGCCCGGGTTTCCGGCGTGTCTCTGAAGCGCAGCAGGTGTCGGCGGCCTGTTATCTCGTGCGAGATGAGGGCGGCGCGCCCCGCCTGATTCACTGCCGCAAGGCGCGCCTCGAGCTCGGCGCCGTCGAGCGAGCAGGCGATCGGGTCAGGGTCGGTCATCGCGGTCCTCCGGTTCGGTTGCGTCGCTAGTGTTGAGCCTCAACCGAGGTTCAGGTCAAGGAGGTCCGATGGCGGAAGCGGAGCTGAGGATCGGAGAGGTCGCGGAAGCAGCCGGCGTCAGCGTCTCCGCGATCCGCTTCTACGAGCACGAGGGGCTGTTGCCGCGACCGGAGCGGGTCGGGGGACAGCGCCGCTTCACCCGGCAGACGGTGCGGCGACTGGGGATCATCGGGGTCGCGAAGCGGGCCGGGTTCTCGCTCGACGAGATCCGCGCCCTTCTGACCGCGACCGACGAAGGCGCTCCCGCCCACGAGCAGCTTCGGACGCTCGCGGCCCGCAAGCTGCCGGAGGTCGAGGCCCTGGTCGACCGGGCCGAGGCGATGCGGGCCTGGCTCACCGCGGCGAGCGCGTGCGGCTGCCGGTCGCTCGACGACTGCGCCCTCTTCCGCGCGGCGGCCTAGGAGCGGCGCTCACTCGATCGGAGTGTCGGACTCCCGCCCCCACTGCACCCAGGAGGGGTAGTAGACGGAAACCTCCGGGTAGCCGAGCAGAAGCTTCATCCCGGCCCAGGCCTGGCTCGCTCGGTTGGCGATCGTGCAGTAGGTGATGATCGCCTTGTCGCCGGTGACGGACCTCTCCTCGAGGGCGGCGCCGATCTCGGCCGCGCTTCTCAGTGCGCCGTCCGGAGTCCGAAAGTTGTCGATCGGAATGTTGACCGCCGCCGGCAGGTGGCCGGCGCGGCCAGCCCCCTCGGTTGCCCCGGAGGGCCAGAATCGCTCGCCGTCGAACTCGAGCTCGGAGCGCACGTCGAGGAGGATCGTCTCCGGGTCTCCAATCGCGTCTTCGACGTCCTCCCGCGAAGCGCTGATGGCGGGGTCCCAGGGGCCGAGCTCGTAGGACGTCCGCTCTACCTCCGTCGCCTCGTCGCTCCAGTCTCGGCCGGACTCGGCCCACTGCTCGCGCGGCCCGTCGAGCATCCGGACATCGGGGTGGCCGCGGGCGCTCATCAGCCAGAACCCGAGCGCCGCGCCATAGCCGTAGAAGACGAGCGTCGTCTCGCGGCTGACGCCGGACCGCTCGAGCAGGCTCCGCAGCCCGCTCTCGTCGATCGGCAGGTAGTCCGAGCCACGCAGGTCGGCATAGGCATCCCAGAGGATGGCACCCGGAATATGGCCGCCCCTGTAGTTGCCGGGGCTGACATCGACCTCGATCATCCGCACCGAGGGGTCGTCGAGACGGGCGGCGATCCACACCGGATCGATCATGAACGAACTGCTCTCGGGAGGGCTCACGTCCGCCTCGCTTGTAGAGCAGAAAGACTAGCGTCAGCGAACGCGAATCGGCTGGGCGTCCCCGCAGCTGCCGGTGTACCTCCTGTTTCGCTGGTCGCCGGAGTAGCTGACGCTGAGGCGATAGATGCCGGATCTGCCGGCCACGAACTGCCCCAGCAGGTAGCGGCCGTTGGATTTCACCGAGACGCCGCCGGCGAAGGCGGGATGGCGCCTGCATTGCACGTCTCCCGGCCGGTAGAGGCGGAAGCTGAGCATGCCGGAGGGAGATGCGGCACCAGAGAGTTGGGCGCGAACCGAGATCCGCCGTCCCCCTCCGATCAGACGGGCCCTCGGCGTCACCTTCGGCCTTCGCTTCAGAACCTGGGCCGCGTGGCCGGTCGGATCGCACGGCTCGGTCGCCGCCTGATTCTGAGCGTCGCCGGAGTAGCTGGCGGCGAAGCTGTAACGGGCGGGACGGCGGGGGACGTAGGGCGCCGAGCTGACCGTGCCGTTGCCGGCGACCGGGACCGTGTTGGTGGCGAGGAGCCTGGCGCAGCCCGCGACGGTCTTGGTCTGGTCATAGATCTGGAAGGTGACGGTGCCGGTTGGCGCGTATCCGCCGGTGAGCGTGGCCGTGACCTGGAACGATCTGCCCACCGCGCCCCGCCCCTGGACCCCGCTGCTGATGGTCGGCCTCGCCTGGATGACGTTGGACGTCACCGCGCCGCAGCTGGTCCCCGCCGGGGCGTGGTTGGCGTCGCCCGAGTAGCTGACGGTCCAGCGGAATGTGCCGACCCGACTCGGCGTGAACGGCGCCGAGGTGTAGGAGGCGTTCCCGGCCGCGCTAACCGTCGAGCTGAAGGCGGGGCTGCCCGAGCAGCTCCCATCGGCGGGAGGGAATGCCCTGAAGGTGATTTTGCCGGTCGGGATCGCCCCGTTCGCGATCGACGCCGTGGCGGTCACCGGTGCCCCGACGGTGTTGTTCGTCGCGTTTCTCGCGGTCAGGGTCACGGCGACGGTCCCGACCGCCGAGGCCTGGTTGGGGGCATTGCAGACCAGCTCCGCTGCCTCGTTGTTGGCGTCGCCGGCGTAGCTCGCCGTCCACCGGTACAGCCCGGCGGACGGCGAGAACCCGCCGGGTGAGTAGTCGCCGTTGCCGGCGACGGGCACGGTCGCTTCGTACTGCGTCGAGCCCGAGCAGCTGCCGTTGCTGGGCCCGAAGGCGCGGAAGG
>DASXBC010000062.1:0-3503 GCA_036406355.1 Solirubrobacterales bacterium
GATCGGGTGGCCGTCGGCGTAGCGCACCGTCACCTGGGTCTTGCCGTCGGGCCCGAGGTAGGGAAGGGTCTCGTCCTTGCGGACGGCGGCGAGCCGCTCCGCCAGCCGGTGCGCGATGTGGATCGGCATCGGCATCAGCGCCTCGGTCTCGTCGGTCGCGTAGCCGAACATCATTCCCTGGTCGCCGGCGCCGGCGACCAGCAGCTCGTCGCCCGCGCCCTCGACCCGGGTCTCGTATGCCTGGTCAACCCCCTGGGCGATGTCGGGCGACTGCTTGTCGAGTGAGACGAGGACCGAGATGTGGTCGCAGTTGTAGCCGTAGTCGCCGTGGTCGTAGCCGATCTCGCGGATCGTCTCGCGGACGATCTCGGGGACGTCGAGGTGGACGTCGGTCGAGATCTCGCCGGAGACGACCGCCATCCCGGTGTTGACCAGCGTCTCGCAGGCAACCCGACCCTGGGGGTCGCCCGCCATGACGGCATCGAGCACCGCGTCGGAGATCGCGTCGCAGACCTTGTCCGGGTGGCCCTCGGTCACCGACTCGGATGTGAAGAGGTACTCGGTCATGCCGGAAGCCTAGAGGACCGACTTCAGCTTCGGTCCCGCCGCGTGTGGGGGACGAAGTCGATCACCAGCGGCACCCCCTCGAGGCCGTAGGCGTCGCGGAGCCTGTTCTCGAGGTGGTAGGCCCAGTCGCGGGTGATCAGGCGCCTGTCGTTGACCTGGATCGCGATCCGCGGCGGCCTCTCCCCCACCTGCGCCGCGTAGTAGAGGCGCAGCCTGCGGCCCCGTTTGGAGGGCGGAGGGGTCTTGGCCACGACGTCATTGACGAACCGATTGAGCTCGGGCGTCGGGATCCGCTCGCCGGCGCGGTCGGCGAGCTCGATCGCCTTCGGCAGCAGGTTGGCGACGTTGCGGCCCCGGATCGCAGAGCAGGTGACCACCGCCGGCCGCAGCCGCAGCTTGCGCTCGACCCGGGCGCGGGCGTCGTCGATGTCGGTCGTCGTGATGTCCCACTTGTTGAGCGCCATCAGCGTCGCGCAGCCGGCCCGCATCGCGAGCTCGGCGACGCGGAGGTCCTCCGCAGTGATTCCCTCCGAGGCGTCGCAGACGACGAGCGCGACGTCGGCCCTCTCGACCGCGCGTTCGGAGCGCAGCTGCGCGTAGTAGTCGACCGTCCCGGCGACCTTCGAGCGGCGACGGAGGCCGGCGGTGTCGACGAGGACGAGGCGGCGCCCGCCGACCTCGAGCTCGGAGTCGATCGAGTCTCGGGTCGTCCCCGCGCGCTCGGAGACGATCGTCCGCTCGGAGCCGAGGAAGGCGTTGACGAGCGAGGACTTGCCGGCATTCGGCCGCCCGACCACGGCGACCCTGACAGCGTCCTCGGCCTCCTCGCGGGACCGGCGGTCGCCGAGCAGCCCGACGACGCGATCGAGCAGGTCGCCGGTCCCGAGGCCGTGTGTGGCGGAGACGGCGAGCGGTTCGCCGAGCCCGAGCGAGTGGAACTCGGCGGTCAGGTGCTCGCCTCCAGGGCGGTCGACCTTGTTGACGGCGACCAGCACCGGAGCCTCGCCCCCGCGCAGCTCCTTCGCCACCTCGGCGTCGCCGGCGCGGACCCCGGCGCCGGCGTCGACGACCAGCAGGACGACGTCGGCCTCGGCGATCCCGAGCCGGGCCTGGCGCCGAACGTCCTCGGCGAGCTCGCTCTCGTCGGCGCTGTCGATGCCGCCGGTGTCGAGCAGCTCGAAGGCGACCCCGTTCCACTCGGTCGGGACGCGCTTGCGGTCGCGGGTGACGCCCGCATCGCGATGGGTCACCGCCTCGCGGGCGCCGGCGAGCCTGTTTACGAGGGAGCTCTTGCCGACGTTGGGAAAGCCGACGACGGCGACGGTCGGGGTGCTCCCGCTCACGCCAGCCCCCGTTCCCGCGCCAGGGCGACGACGCGCTCGACGACCTCGGCGAGGGTGAGGCCGGTGGTGTCGAGCTCGACCGCGTCCTCCGCCGCCCGCATCGCGCTGTGCTCGCGGCTGCTGTCGCGCGCGTCGCGCTCACGCTGGGCGGCGAGGACCTCGCTCTCGTCCTCGCCGGTCTGCGCGGCGCGCCGGCGAGCACGCTCCTCGGGCGTCGCGGTTAGGAAGACCTTGAGCGGCGAGTCGGGGCTGACGACGGTGCCGATGTCGCGGCCCTCGGCGACGTAGCGGCCGGCGTCGATCAGCCGCCGCTGGCGAGCCACCATCGCCTCGCGGACCGCGGGGTGGATCGAGACCCGCGACGCGGCGGCGCTCGTCTCCGGCTCCCGGATCGCGGCGCTGACGTCGCGGCCGTCGAGGACGACGCGGTCGCCGTCGAGGTCGATCTCGATCGAGGACGCGAGGTCCCCCACCGCCGCGGGGTCGTCGAGGTCGACGCCGCGCTCGAGCGCCGCCAGCGCGGCGCAGCGATACATCGCGCCCGAGTCGAGGTAGGTGAAGCCGAGGTCGTCGGCGACGCCCCTGGCGACGCTCGACTTCCCGGCCCCGGCGGGGCCGTCGATCGCGATGACCATCGGCGCAGCCTAGATCTCCGCTTCGCCGACCGGCTGGACCCCTCGCCACCCGCCGAGTCTGCATTTGTGCCTCCCTGGCGTGCACAAATGCAGACTCGGCCCGCGGCGGAGTGGCGCCGGGGCCTCAGGAATCCCCGGACCGGTGCAGCCCCGGCGTGGCGGGGGTCATGCTCGGATCGCGGTCGGGATGGTCGCGCTCGTTGAAGCGGCGCACGCCCTCGACGATCTCGGCGCCGCTCAGCAGCCGGTTGAAGCACTGCGCCTCGATTCGCAGGCCCTCGTCCAGCGGCCGGCCCCAGCCGCGCTCGGCGGCCTCGAGGTCGGTCCGGATCGCCGGTTGCGGCAGCTCGGCGATCTCCTCGGCGATCTCGAGCGCACGTTCGAGGCAGGTCCCGCTCGGGACGACCTCGTTGACGAGGCCGATCTCGCGCGCCTCGGCGGAGTCGATCACCCGGCCGGTGACGATCAGCTCCATCGCCCGGCGCCAGCCGACGATCCGCGGCAGCCGCTGAGTGCCGCCGTCGGCGAGGCCGATGTTCCAGCGGCGGCAGGTGACGCCGAAGGTCGCGTGCTCGTCGGCGATCGCGAGATGGCACCAGCAGACCCACTCGAGGCCGCCGGCATAGGCGACGCCGTTGACCGCCGCGATCGTCGGCTTGTGGAGGTCGGTCCAGCGCGAGGGCCCGAGGATGCCGTCGCGCTCGCCCCGGTTGTGGGCCTCGACCTCCTCGGCGGTGGTCGGCACCACCGGCTCGCCGTCGAGGTGGCTCTTGAGGTCGCCACCGGCGCTGAAGGCGCGGTCCCCGGCGCCGGTCAGGACCCCGACCAGCGCCTCGTCGTCGTCGCGGAAGCGGGTCCAGGCGTCGACCAGCTCGCGGTGAGTCTGGGCGCCGATCGCGTTCATCCGCTCCGGGCGGTCGATCGTGATCACCGCGACCGGGCCGCGGCGCTCGTAGCG
>DASXBC010000063.1:0-3878 GCA_036406355.1 Solirubrobacterales bacterium
GACCCAGCGGTACTCGCTGACCAGCCAGTTCAACTTCGCCGCTCACGCCCAGCGCCAGCCCGGGTCCTCGTTCAAGGTCTACGACCTGACGACGGCGATCAAGCAGGGCATCGACCCCGATTCGACCTACTACGACGGCACCTCTCCCGCCACCCTGACCACTCCGGGCGGCTCGTCCTGGACCGTCAACAACGCTGAGCAGGGTGGCGGCGTCCTGCCGCTCACCGAGGCGACCTGGGAGTCGGTCAACGTCGTCTTCGCGAAGCTCGGCCTGGATGTCGGTCCCGAGAACATCGCCAAGACCGCCTACGAGATGGGGATCACGTCGCCGCTCGGAATCAAGGGAGCGCGCGAGATCCCCTGCAAGCTCGGCCCGAACTGCTTCATCCCGCCAGCCGACGCGATCGGCGGTCTCAGTGTCGGCGTCACTCCGCTCGAGCAGGCCAACGCCTACGCCACGCTGGCCAACGGTGGCGTGCATCACGACGCGACCGCGATCGACCGGGTCGTCTTCCCCGGCGGCAAGGTCGACGAGCCGAGTGCAGACGAGGGCAAGCGCGTGCTGACCGAGGGCCAAGCCTATGAGGTGACCAAGGTGCTGGAGGGCGTGATCACCAGCGGCACCGGTGCCGGCTACACCTCCATTGGCTGCTCCTCGGAGGCCGGCAAGACCGGGACCAGCGAGGACCTCTCCGACGCCTGGTTCGTGGGCTACACCCCCATGTACTCGACCGCTGTCTGGACCGGGCACCCGCTCTCACGTGCCTCGACCGGCTTCGGCGGGCCCACCTCGGGCCCGATCTGGCGCTCCTACATGGAGGCAGCCCAGAACGGCGAGTGTCCGGACTTCGAGGTTCCGTCGAGCCTGCCCGACCTGACCTCGTACCACGGGGAGCACACGTCGTCGTCCAGCTCGAGCTCCTGCAGCAGCTCGAGCTCGTCCTCATGCGGCTCGAGCTCGTACACCCCGACGACGTCGGATGAGAACAGCAGCGGCG
This sequence comes from Solirubrobacterales bacterium, assembly GCA_036406355.1. Classification (GTDB taxonomy): domain Bacteria; phylum Actinomycetota; class Thermoleophilia; order Solirubrobacterales; family 70-9; genus VRUE01. The sequence continues at coordinate 999 of DASXBC010000063.1, forward strand.
GCGGCGACACCCAGGGCGCCTATGCGCCGGGTCTCGGCCAGAAGCCGGCGCCGCTCAAGCCGCAGCCGAGTCCCACACCGACGCCCGCACCGCCGCCGCCCTCCAGCGGTGGGGTGAACCCCGGGTAGTGCCCAGCAGCGAATTCGACCTGATCGCGGCGATCGACGAGCGCCTGCCGGCGCCGGGGCCACGCGTGCGAGTGCCGAGCGGGGACGACGCCGCGGTGGTCGAGCCGAGGGCCGCGAGTGCCGTCACCGTCGACGCGATCGTCGACGGAGTTCACTTCGTGCTCGACTCCTTCGGGCCGGAGGCCGTCGGGCGCAAGGCGCTCGCCGCCGCCCTGTCGGACCTGGCCGCGATGGGAGCCGCGCAGGGTGAGGCGTACGTCGTGGTCGCCGCCCCCGAGGACCTCTCGGACGAGGACCTGCTCAGCATCGCCGATGGGCTCGCCGAGACGGCGATGCGCGACGAAGTCACGATCGCCGGCGGCGACCTCGTCCGCTCTCCCGTCCTGGTCGTTTCGGTGACCGCGGTCGGCTACGAGCCGGGCGGCACCCGGTTCGTCACCCGCGCCGGCGCCAGGCCGCGCGACCTGATCGCCGTGACCGGCGAGCTCGGCGGCGGCGCCGCGGCCGTCGAGCTGATGGAGGCCGGCGAGCGCCGGGGTGACCCCGCTGACCGGGGCGCGTCGCTGCTCCAGCGCCAGCTCGATCCGAGGCCGAGACTGCGAGAGGGTCGCGCGCTCGCCAAGGCGGGTGCCAGCGCGATGATCGACGTCAGCGACGGCCTCGGCGCGGACGCCGGCCATCTGGCGGACGCGAGCGACTGCAGGCTGGAGATCGACCTCGGGCACCTGCCGGTCGCCGATGGAGTGGCCGAGGTGACTGGGAGCGACGGCGCCGCCCTCGAGCTGGCCGCGTCCGGAGGAGAGGACTTCGAGCTGCTGGTCGCCGTGCCCCGGGAGCGATTCGACGACGCCGCCCAGGCGGTGGCGGACACGGGATCCCAGCTGACCGAGATCGGCTACGTCACAGATGGCCACGGCGTGGCCCTGAAGCTGCCGGGCGGCGGCGAGCTCGCACCCCGCGGCTTCGACCACAGGCGCGGGTCCCTCTCGGGCTCGGGCTGATCGGGCTCGGGCCGACTGGGCTCGGGCTCGGCCGCGGGCTCCTCGCCCTCCTCGGCGGCAGGTTCCGGCTCGGGCGCCCGAACACCACGACGAACGGAGATCTCCCCCTCGAGCCTCATCTCGGGGGCCGGCCGGCTCGGCGCCCGGCCGGCGACGGCGACGATTGCCACCCCGGCGCCCCCGAGGACGGACGCCGGCAGCAACAGGGACAGGCCGATCTGACCGTCGGCGACCATCAGGGCCAGGTCCTTCCAGACTCCGGCCCCGGCGTCGAAGCGGCCCGCCAGATTGGCGAACAGCACCAGTACCGGAACGAGGCCGAGGAGCACGAGGCCGGTCGCCGGGAGCTTCCCCGGTACCAGCCTGGCCGCGGCGATCACCCAGGCCTGCAACCCGACCGCCGTCAGCAGGGCGAGGTAGGGATTGACCAGCCAGATGCCCACCGCCGCGAGGCATGCCACCAGCACCGCGGCGGGGGCTGCCGACGACACGGCCCTCGACGGCGGCGGGCGAAGCGGCCGCAGGAAGAAGGCGGTCGCGGCGTAGATCACCACGGCGGAGATGACTGAGATGGTCCCGCCCGCACCGAGGCTCTCGAAGCGCGGATCGAAGGGGAAATCCGGACTCGGCATCAAGTCGACCAGCACCGTAAGCAGGAAGACGATCAGCGCGGCGAGGAAGGGCAGCGCACGCAGCAGGGTCCAGACAAGGCCGCGGATCCCCTCGATCGGGCTGCGAGCAGCCGAGGCAAGCCCCGAGCCGGCCGCGAGACCCGCCGGCACCAGGAGCGAGAGGGCGAGCAGGGCGATCGTCCACCCCGGCATCAGGTTGCCCGCCAGGCCGATGTACCCCTTGGGACCGTGCTGGACGGCGCCCGGCGACGCGTCGAGCGTCAGGATCAGCGAGAGGGCCGCGCGGCCGAAGCGGGCGAAGGTGTCGTTGTCGAAGGCATCGGCCGTGTCGCGGCCCGGCTCGACCGGCAGCTCGCCATCGGCGGAGAGGCGGATGGCCGGCAGGCCGGACTCGATCAGCGGCCCCTGCTCACCGAGCCCGGCGGGGAGCGCGAGCCGGAAGAGGTCATCGAGCGGGCCCTCGTCGCCCGCCGGCATCGCCAGCTCCTTGGAGGTGATCGAGTTCGCGGTCTCCGCGAGCTGGCTCGCGGTGCTCTGCGGGCCCGTCGACCACGGGATGACCAGCGGAGCAGTCGGATTCGAGAGGGCCGGTTGACTGATGACGATGGCGGCGTCGAGCAGCGACGAGTCGCTGTAGTCGCGGATGAAGCGCTTCGCTCCGAGCGCCCCAATGCTCGACCCGTCGGTCGAGACGAAGACGAGCGTCTTGTGATGTGCGGTCCCAGAGAAGCTGTCGGCGATCTCGAGCAGCGCTGCGGTGGCGGCGGCGCTGGTCGTGGCTCCGCTCCCCTGTGCCACGTCGCGGGGCGCCAGCAGGGCGATCTGCCGGTTCGAGTCCCCCGGCAGGGTGGCGATCAGGTTGCGCAGGTGAACGTCGTGGCCGTCGAATGTGCCGTCGAAGGTCTGCTCCGCGACGGTCGCGTCGTCGATCCCCGCGAAGTGGCTCCTCACCTGCTCGGCGAGCTTCTCGTCCGCCGGCGACCCCGGCGTCGGATAGGGCGCGGAGGTGGCGAGCTCCTTGGCGAGCGGCGCCGCGCTCGCTGAGTCGAAGGCGTCCGGCGGGATTCCCGCGGAGAGGCCCTGGGGCACGTCCTTGAGCGAGAACATGGCGATCACGAA
>DASXBC010000064.1:0-11268 GCA_036406355.1 Solirubrobacterales bacterium
GAGCTTGCCGATCCCGGCGGGGTCACCGAAGCCGGGCTTGACGTCGGCTCCGTGGGTTCCCAGGGCGATCAGCGAGGAGCTGAGCACGGCGATCGAGAGCTCGACGAACAGCGCGATCCCCATCATCGGACCCAGGAAGCGCTGGCCCGGGATCGGCTCCCAGGCCGACTCGGTGCCGCCGCCGACGTAGGCGACGACGAAGACGTAGAGAACCATCACGGCGCCCGCGTAGACGACGACCTGGGCGGCGGCGACGAAGGCCGAGCTGAGGAGGAGGAAGAGGACGGCGAGCGAGAAGAGGTGGACGATCAGCGCCAGCACCCCGAAGAAGGGATTGCGCATCGCGACGACCCCGATCGCGCCGCCGAGGGCGCCGATCGCGGCGGCGAAGAAGAGGACCTGTTCCACCTATTCGCCCTCAGACCGCAGCGGCGTCCGCTCGATCGACTCGGCGAGCAGCATCTCCTTGGTGAAGATCAGGTTCTCGCGGTCGTAGTCGGCCATCTCGTAGTCGTGTCCCATCGTGATCGCGTCGAACGGGCAGGCGATCTCGCAGTAGCCGCAGAAGATGCAGCGCGAGAGGTTGATCTCGTAGACGGCTGCGTAGCGCTCGCCGGCCGAGACGCGCTCGCCGGGGATGTTCTCGGCGGCGACTACCCGGATGCAGTCGGCCGGGCAGGCGGCGGCGCAGAGCGAGCAGCCGACGCATTTCTCCAGGCCGGTGTCCTCGAAGCGGTGCAGTTTGTGGCGGCCGCGGAAGCGCGGGTACACCGGGGTCTTCTCCTCCGGGTACTGGATCGTCAACGGCCCCTCGATCAGCCGCGCCATCGTCGTCTTCAGGCCGCGCAGAGTCTCGCCGAAGGCGCGGTAGGCGCCGCCGACCCCACCGGGCTCGGGCCCGCGCTGGACCTCGACCACGTCCTGGTCGTCGAGGTAGCGAAATTCGGTCATGTCGTCACCACCAGGACGGCCGTGACAAGGACGTTCAGCGTCGCCAGCGGCAGCAGGATCTTCCATCCAAGGCTCATCAGCTGGTCGTAGCGCAGCCGCGGCAGCGTCGCCCGGACCCAGATGAAGACCAGGATCAGCCCGAGGATCTTCAGCAGCATCCAGACCGGGTCGAGGAAGCTCGGGCCGGGGCCCATCCAGCCGCCGAGGAAGACCGCGGCGGCGATCCCGGCGACGACGAAGATCTCCATGTATTCGACCAGCAGGAAGCTGCCGAACCGCATCCCGCCGTACTCGGTCATGAACCCCTGGACGAGTTCGGCGTCGGCCTCGGGCATGTCGAACGGGGTCCTGTTCGTCTCCGCGAACCCGGCCATCATGAAGATCAGGAAGCCGACGAACTGGGGGACGATGTACCAGATCTGGCCCTGGGCCTTGACCAGGTCGACGAGTGAGAGCGAGCCGCCCATCAGGATCGCGCCGAGCAGCGCCAGGCCCATCGCGACCTCGTAGGAGATCAGCTGGGCGGCGCCGCGCATCGCGCCGAGCAGGCTGTATTTCGAGCCCGACGCCCAGCCGCCGAGCAGGACCCCGTAGAACGCGATCGAGCCGACGGCGAAGAAGTAGAGGATCCCGATCGGGACGTCGATCCCGTAGAAGCCGACCCCGTCCTGGACGTCGCCGAACGGGATGATCGCCAGCGCCAGGACGCCGGAGAGGACCGGCAGCAGCGGCCCGAGCACGAACAGGGTCCTGATCGCGTTCGCCGGCATGAACGCCTCCTTGCTGAGCAGCTTGCCGACGTCGGCGAGCGGCTGCAGGATCCCGAACGGCCCCACCCGGTTGGGCCCGTAGCGGTGCTGAAAGCGGCCGATCAGCTTCCGCTCGAGGACCGTCATCAGCGGCAGGATCGCGAACACGACCCCGAAGATCACAAGCGACTTGACGACCATGATCCAGCCGGCTTCGACGAAGTTCGTGTCGGCGAGCGGGATCATCACCCGCCGGCCTTCTCGATCTTGACGTAGGAAGGACCGCCGTTGAGCAGGTTGGCGTTCCCATCCGCGGTCCCCTCGATCAGGAAGCAGGCGCCGTCGGCGACCCGCTCTTTGACGTCGACCCGGGCGCGGACGCTCGTCCCGTTCTCACCGACCCGGACCTCGTCGCCGTGAGTCAACCCAAGCCGCTCGGCATCGGTCACGGACATCTCGACCCGCTGCTGCGGCGCCAGGAATCTCAGCGGTGGGTTGAGCTCCGTGATCGGGCCCACCCACAGATCCCGGTATGTCCCGAGCGCGAGGGCATCCGCTGCCCCCTCACCGGAAACTCTCCGCGAATGCGGATCCGGGGAGGGGGTGCCGGACGCCTCTGCGGTCGGAAGCGCCGCAGCCCCGGGAGCGTCCTGCCAGCGGATGCCCCGGCCGCCGATGTCGGCGTCGGTGATCCCGGTGTAGAAGGAGACCGCGTCGGTCAGGGCGGCGAAAGCCGTCGGCTGCGAGAACACCGCGGTGTCGTGGCCGAGCGCCAGCGAGAGCTCGGCGAGCACGCCCCAGTTCGGGCGGATGTCGCCGGGCCGCGAGGCGCTCGGTCTGACCCGCTGCAGCCTGCCCTCGGGATGGGTAACCGTGCCGTCCTTCTCGGCGTGGGTCTCGAGCGGGAAGACGACGTCGGCCATCGCCGTGGTCAGGTTCTCGAAGGTCGAGAAGACGACGAGGTGGTCGGTGGCGGCGAGCGCCCGTTTCCACGCCTCGGTGCCGGGGAAGTCGCGGAGCGGGTCGACCCCGAAGAGGATCAGCGACCTGAGCTCGCCTTGTTCCAGCGCCGAGCGGATCGCCTCGGTGTCGCAGCCGGCCTCGGTCTCGGCGAGGCCGGGACCGGCGTCGGGGAGGCAGCCCGCCTCGCGCAGGCCGCGGGCGTTGGTGAGCTCGGGGACCTCGAGCAGCCCCGAGCCCTCCTTCTCGGCCAGCCCGAGCGCGTCGGCGACCTCGCGCATCCAGGCTCCGACCTTCTCCCCCCAGACGACCACGACGTTCTCAGCGCCGCGCAGCGCCTCGGCGATCGGCGAAGCGTCGTTTTCGGCGTCGTCGCGGAGCGCATCGACCAGCTCGGGGAGCAACTCGGGGGACTCGACGGGGCTGTAGCGGACGACCGCCTCGGCGCCGCCGTCGAGGGAGGTCGGGCGCTCGGTCGCGACCGCGAGGCGGGTTCCGTTGCGGCGGATCGCCTTGCGGATCCGCAGGTCGAGGATCGGCGAGCTGTGGAGCGGGTCGGTGCCGATCACCAGCACGGCGTCGGCGGTGTCGATGTCGCGCACCCGGGCCGTGATCTTGGGGTCGGCGAGACGGAGGATCTGGTCACGGTCGAGGCCGCGGCCGACCCGTGAGTCGATGTGTGGCGAGCCGAGCGCCTCGCGCATGATCCGCTGGACGAGGTAGCCCTCCTCGTTGGAGGCGTCGCCGACGATCGCCGCGCTCGCCGCGCCGCCCGCCTTAAGCCCGGCCGCGGCATTCTCGATCGCCTCGGCCCAATCGACCTCGACGCCACCGCGCAGGCGCGGCCCGGTGATGCGCTCCTCGGCGGTGAACATCTCGAAGCCGTAGCGGCCGCGGTCGCAGAGCCAGCCATCGTCGACGTCGGGGTTGTCGCGGGCGACTACCCGCTTCACCTCCTCGTCGCGGACCGTGAAGCTGACGTTGCACTGGCTCGGGCAGAGCGTGCAGACCGAGCCCGAGTTCTCGATGTCCCAGGGGCGGGCACGGAACCGGTAGGTGTAGCTGGTCAGTGCCCCGACCGGGCAGAGGTCTGTGATGTTGCCGTGGAAGGGAGCGATGTAGGGGCGATCGTCGAAGGTGCCGACGAAGCTGCGGTCGCCGCGCTCGAGCAGCTGCAGCTGCTCGTCCTCGGCGACCTCCTGGCTGAAGCGGACGCAGCGGTAGCAGAGGATGCAGCGCTCGCGGTCGATCGCGACCAGCGGCGAGAGCTCGACCGGCTTCTGGAAGTGGCGCTTGTCGTCGGTGAAGCGGGTTTTGCCCGGCCCCCAGCCCATCGTGATGTCCTGGAGCGGGCATTCGCCGCCTTTGTCGCAGACCGGGCAGTCGAGCGGGTGGTTGACGAGCAGGAACTCGACGACCGCGCTCTGCGCGTGTTTGACCTGGTCGGTGCGGGTGTGGACGACCATCCCGTCGCGGACCGGCGTCGAGCAGGAGGTCTGGAGTTTCGGGATGCCCTCGATCTCGACCAGGCACATCCTGCAGGCCCCGACCGGCTCGCCGAGCTTCGGCTCGTAGCAGAAGACCGGGATCTCGACGTCGCCCTGCTTCGCCGCATCGTGGAGCATTTCGCCCTCGTTCGCGGTCACCTCGCGGCCGTCGATGATCAGGGTCACCTGTTGCCCGCTCATATGGCGCTTCCCCCAACCTGCGCCGTGGCGGCCGCCACCGGACGCGGGAGCCCGGCCGGATCCATATCTGATTCCTCCGGCCGGGCGGGAGCAGAGGAGGCGGCCGCAATTGTTTCTTCGAACTCGTCGCGGAACTTGCGCACCATCGCGCCGACCGGCATCGCCATCGAGTCGCCGAGGACGCAGAGGCAGTGGCCGATGATGTTCTCCTGGACCGAGGCGACGATGTCGAGGTCCATCGGCGTCGCCTCCCCGCGCACCACACGTTCCAGCATCTTCACCGTCCAGTTGGTCCCCTCGCGGCAGGGGGTGCACTTGCCGCAGGACTCGTGGTGGTAGAAGCGCGCCGTTCGCAGCGCCATGTGCGGGATCGAGATCGAGTCGTCGGCGACGATGACCGAGCCCGAGCCGAGCATCGATCCGGCGCCGGCCATCGCCTCGAACGAGTAGGGAAGGTCGAGCGCTTCCTCGGCCGTCAGCACCGGCGAGGAGGAGCCGCCGGGGTAGATCGCCTTGACCTCACGCCCCTCGAGCGGGCCACCGGCAAGGTCGTAGATCAGCTCGCGGGTCGGGATCCCGAGCTCGACCTCGAAGTTGCCCGGGCGCCGGACGCAGCCGGACACCGAGACCACCTTCGTCCCCGGCGACTGCTCGGTCCCGAACCCCCTGAACCACTCGGCGCCGTGGGCGATGATCCGCGGCACGTTGGAGAGGGTCTCGACATTGTTGATCAGCGTCGGCCCGCCGTAGAGGCCCTGGACCGCAGGGAACGGCGGCTTCAGCCGCGGGTTGCCGCGCTTGCCTTCGAGCGCGTCGAGCAGCGCCGTCTCCTCGCCGCAGATGTAGGCGCCGGCGCCGCGGTGGACGACCAGCTCGAGGTCGCGGTGGCTGCCGAGGATGTCGCTGCCGAGGTAGCCGCCATCGTAGGCTTCCGCAACCGCCTGCTCGAGGATGTCGCCCTGGAGGTCATACTCGCCGCGGATGAAGATGAACGCGTGCGAGGCGTCGGCGGCGAGGGCGGCGATCGCGATCCCCTCGATCAGCTGGTGCGGGTTGCGCTGCATCAGCTCGCGGTCCTTGAACGCGCCCGGCTCGGACTCGTCGGCGTTGCAGCAGAGGTACTTCGCCATGTCGCCGCGCGGCAGGAAGGAGGCCTTTTTCCCCATCGAGAAGCCGGCGCCGCCACGCCCGCGAAGCCCCGAATCTTCGAGCTCCTTCAGCACTTCGTCGGCCTCGAGCTCGCGGTAGGCGCGGGTCAGGGTCTCGTAACCGCCGTAGCCCTTGTAGCCGTCGATGGTCCGCAGGTCCGGGTCCTCGGCGTGCTCGAGCAATACCCGCGTCTCAGGCACCCCGATCACCCGCCAGCGGCCTCTTCTCGAGCGCCTTCTCGGGCAGGACCTCGCCGCCGGCGAGCAGCTGCTCGATCGCCGTTGCCGCCTCGCCGGTCTCGAGCGGGCCGAAGTAGCGCTCGTCGATCGAGGCCATCGGCGCGATGTCGCAGGCGCCGAGGCACTCGAACCCGGTGACGAACACGTCCTCGCCCTCGGCGGCGGCCCGGAACGCGTCGAGCAGCTCGTCGCCGCCGCGCATCCAGCAGCTGATGTTGGTGCAGACGGCCACCTTGTGGGTCTCGACCGGCTCGGTGTGGAGGAGGTCGTAGAAGCTCGCGACCGACTCCAGGTAGGCGGGCGTCACCCGCATCACCGCGGCGGCCTGGCGAATCCCCTCCGGCGTGCACCAGCCGTAGCGCCGCTGGACCTCCCAAAGCGCCGGGATCGACGCCGACCTGCGGTCGGGATAGCGGCCCATCAGCTCCTCGATCCGCTCCCGCATCTGCGGCGGGCAGTCGACCTCGTGCAGCTCCGGGATCTGCTCCGGCGAGCGGTCGGGCACCCGCCCCTCGGTCAGCGCCGGGTCGACCGGGACCTCAGCCACGAGCTTCCCCAGACTCGAGCCGATTCCCGGCAAGCGCCGCACGGGAGGGATGGGGTATCCCTCCGACGGGTGGATACTCAAAGCGCCGAGCCCACCGGCGAGGCGCTTGTCCGGAGGTGGGATACCGCATCCCTCTCATCGGTCGACCCCGCCGAGGATCGGGTCGAGCATCCCGAGGCTGCAGATCATGTCGGCGATGTAGCCGCCGACCGACATGTCCCTGAACGCCTGCAGGTTGACGAAGCTCGCGTCGCGGATGTGGACCCGGGCGGGCTTGGAGGACCCGTCCGCGAGGACGTAGCAACCGAGCTCGCCGCGCGGCGACTCGATCGCGTAGTAGATCTCCCCGGGGCCGACCCGGTAGCCCTCGGTGACGAGCTTGAAGTGGTGGATCAGCGACTCCATCGAGGTCGAGAGCTCGGATCGGGGGGGCAGCACGTACTTGCGGTCGTCGGCGATGAAGGGCCCCTCGGGCAGCCCGTCGAGAGCCTGCTCCATGATCCGCACCGACTCGACGATCTCCGCCAGCCGCACCCGATAGCGGTCGTAGTTGTCGCCGACGGTGCCGACCGGCACCTTGAACTCGACGTCAGGGTAGGCGAGGTACTCGAAGGCCTTGCGCAGGTCCCAGGGCTCGCCCGCCGCTCGCAGCAGAGGCCCGGTGACGCCGAGCTCCAGCAGCCGCTCGCTGGACACGATCCCGACCCCTTTCGTCCGCGAGAGGAAGACCTCGTTGCGGTCGAGCAGCGCCTGGTACTGGCCGACCCGGATCGGCATGTCGGCGATGAACTCGCGCAGCTTCGCCTCGAACCCGCGCGGGATGTCCTCGATCACCCCGCCGACCTGGAAGTAGCGGGTGTGCATCCGCTGTCCGGTCGCCATCTCGGTGAGGTCGAGGACCCTGTCGCGCTCGCGAAAGCAGTACCAGAGCATCGAGATTGCGCCGAGGTCGAGTGCGGTCGTCCCCAGCCAGACCAGGTGCGAATGGATCCGGTTGAGCTCGAGGAAGATCGTCCGCAGGTATTTGGCACGCGGCGGGATCTCGAGCTCCACCAGGCGCTCGACCGCGCCGCAGAAGGCCTCCATCTGGAAGAAGTAGGAGACGTAATCCATTCGCTCGACGAGGGGAATGACCTTCCAGTAGCTCTTGTCCTCGCAAGACTTTTCGATCCCGGTGTGGACGTAGCCGATCACCGGCTGGAGCTCGCGGACCACCTCCCCGTCGAGGTCGACGACCAGCCGCAGCACACCATGGGTCGCCGGGTGATGCGGCCCGACGTTGATCGTCATCACCTCGGTACGGGTGTCCAGCGCCTCAGCCATATTGCCGCTCGTTGTAGGTGAAGGTGACCGGCTCGCCGCCGATCGGGAAGTCGCGGCGCTGGGGCCAGCCGACGTAGTCGTCGGGTAGGAGGATCCGTCTCAGGTCGGGGTGGCCGCGGAAGACGATCCCGAAGAAGTCGTATGCCTCGCGCTCCTGGTAGTTGGCGGTCGGGAAGAGCTCGACGCAGGAGTCGATTTCCGGCAGCTGCTCCGCGCCCGATCCGTTCGAGGCCGCCGGGTCGGCGAGCATCGCCTTCACCCGGAGGCGCTCGACCCGGTCGCGGTTGATCAGCTCGTAGTGCACTCCGAACCGCGGCTCGGCCGGCAGGTAGTCGGCGACGTGGAGGCTCGAGAGGAAGTCGTATTCCTGCCCCGGCGACTCGCGCAGCCAGCCGAGCACCGCGAGGATCTGCGTCGGGTTGACGACCAGCGTCGCCTGGCCATGGTCGTAGCCGGTGTCGAGCACCGCCCCGGGGTTCCTCTGCTCGACCTCGCCCCGGATCAGCTCGAGCCCGGGCGCGTCAGGCATGGGCCAGCCGCCTCGCCTCTTCGTAGGCCGCGGCGGCCTCGGGGCTCGGCTCCCTCTCCGCCCACTCCTCGGTGCCGTCGGCGCCGTACCGGGCGCGCCAGCCCTGGTCGGGGTTTCCCATGATCTTCCGCTGCAGCTTGGTGAACCCGTAGAGCACCGCCTCCGGGCGTGGCGGGCAACCGGGTATGTGGAGGTCGATCGGCATGAACTTGTCCGCCCCCTGGACGACCGCATAGTTGGAGAACATGCCGCCGCTCGACGAGCAGGCCCCCATCGAGATCGCCCATTTCGGCTCCAGCATCTGGTCGTAGAGCCGCCGGACGACGGGCGCCATCTTGATCGAGACCCGACCCGAGAGGATGATCAGGTCCGCCTGCCGGGGCGATGCCCGCGCCGCCTCGGCGCCGAAGCGCGCGATGTCGTAGCGGGCCGTGACGATCGATATCGGCGCCTCGATCGCACAGCAGGCGAGGCCGAAGGTCAGCGGGAAGGCCGAGTTGGCCCGCGCCCACCCGAGCACCTTCTCGAAGTTCGTCATCGCCACCCGTTCCTCGACCGCGCGCTCGAGGTCCTCGCCCTCGAGGTCGCCGCGCAGCAGGTCGCGGGCCCGGAGCTGGCGGTCGCGCATCGTCTGCCGTTCTACCTCCAATTCAGCGCGCCCTTTCGCCAGACGTAGATGAAGGCGACCAGCAGGAGGATGACGAAGGTGACCAGCTCGCCGAGGGCGAAGAGGCTGTCGTCCGCCTTGAAGATGACCCCGATCGGATAGAGGAAGACGACCTCGATATCGAAGAGGATGAACAGCATCGCAACGAGGTAGAAGCTGACCCCGAACCGCATCCCGCGGGCCGCCTCGACCGGGATTCCCGACTCGTAGGGCTCGGTCTGACGGCGGCTCGCCGCGGTCTGCTTCGTCGGACGCCTCGGGCCGATCAGGTGATTGAGCATCACGAATGCGCTACCGACGATCGCTCCCAGCAGGGCGAAGACGAGTATCGGCGCGTAGCTGCTCAGCATTTTCTGGGGCCCGGCCGGTGTTATACACCCACCTTGTGACACATTGCTACATAGTGATTTTCCGCATCAGCAAGCGGAATCCCGACCCCTTCGGGCGGATTTAGATGGCCTCCGTCCATCTCGTCGTCGGCGTCGCCCTGATCGCGCTGAATCTGGCCGCCTTCGCGGTCGGCGGTGTGGCCTGGGTCCGCAAGCTGGCGTCGATCCCCTTCTGGTACCTGCTGCGCGCCGCCCAGGTCTCGGTCTTCATCCAGGCGCTGCTCGGCGGCCTGCTCCTGTTCACCGGCCACGAGGCCCCCGAAGACCTCCACTACCTCTACGGGATCCTGCCCCTCTTCATCTCATTCATCGCCGAGGGCGCCCGTGCCGGCGCCGCCCAGCGCGAGATCGGCGACCTCGACTTCGAAGGCCTCTCGGCCGACACCCAGCAGGAGATCGCGCTCGCGATCGTCCGCCGCGAGATGGGGATCATGGCCGTCAGCTGCGGCGTGATCTTCTTCCTCGCGCTGCGCGCCGCGAGCACCAGCGGCGCGTTCTGATCGCGGAGCCCTATGGAGCGGTGATCCGGAAAACCGGGTGGTCGGGGGCGATCCGGCGCAGCTCGTCGTCATCGGAGTCCGGCCCGACGCCGCCAAAGAAGGCGCCGACCTCCCATTTCCACTTCCTCAGGTAGGCGCGGAGGAGGGGCGGCTTCTCGTCGTCGGGCAGCTCTGACGCCGTGAACTCCTCGACCCGACGGCCGAGGACGAGCCGGCCGGCGCCGCTGACCCGGATGTTGCGCACCCACTGGGTGTGGCCGCGGGGAGCGACCAGATAGCGATCGCCCTCGAAGAGGAGGAGGTTGACGGGCGTCTTCCGCCACTCGCCGCTCTTGCGCCCTTTCACTTCGAGGACCCGGGAGCCGGCGACGTCGAGGCCGATCCGCGTCAGCACCGCGACGACGCGGTTGAAGACGTTCCTGGTGAACCAGCCCGGCTCCTGAAAGCGCGGCTCCACAGGGGGAGTCTTCCATGTCGGGTGTGTGAGCTTGAAGCCAATGGGAGCGCAAAGCTCACTACCCCTCCTCAACGGAGGGGCCGGTACTCGCCGCGGTGAAAGACCAGCGGGTCTCCGACGCCGGCCTCGAGGCCCCGCACCTCGCCGGTGACGATCACGTGGTCGCCGCCGGCGATCACGTCGCGCAGCTCGCAGGCGGCCCAGACGAGGGCGTCGGCGATCGCCGGGATCCCGTCGCGATCGCTCCACTCGACCCCCTGCCACTTGTCGGCGACCGGCGCCTTGGTCGCGAAGGAGCGGGCGATCTCCTCCTGCCCGGCGTGCAGGACGCTGACCCCGAACCGGTTCGCGGCCTGCACGGCGAGCAGGGTCCGCGAGCCGCGGTCGAGGCAGGCCAGCATCAGCATCGGCTCGATCGAGAGCGAACAGACGGCGTTGGCGGTCGCGCCGGCCGGGCCGTCGGGGCCGTTCGCGGAGACGACCGTGACCCCGGTCGGGAGGATTCCCATCGCGGCTCGGAAACTGGCTGGATTCGGCGGCTCCATCGTCGGAGAGGTGATCGGCTGAAGACAATATGATGCGCGCCGCGTGCGCTCCGCACTCCTCACAGCATCTGTTGCCGTCATCGTCCTCGGCCTCTCCGCATGCGGTTTCGGCAAGGAAGGCATCGCGCTCTCCAAGGAAGACCCGAACTACAACGGGGCCGTGCTCTTCTCCACCCACTGCTCCGGCTGCCACACGCTCGGCGCAGCCGGCACGCAGGGAACCGGGAACCGCAGCATCCGCACCCAGGGACCTAACCTCAACGAACGGACCGAGACATATGAAGACGCCCTGTTCGCGATCCAGAACGGGGGGTTCTCGGGGGCGATCATGCCCCAGAACATCGTCGTCGGCGAAGAAGCCGAAGAGATCGCCAAATTCGTCGCCAAGTACGCCGGCGAAGACGCCGAAACCTCGCCGCGGCCCGGCGAGGGCTCCTCGTCCCCCTAGCGCGGCGAGGCATTCATGCTTGACCTGAAGCTGATTCGCTCCGACCCCGAGCGGGTCAAGGCAGCGCTGGCCAGGCGCGGCGCCGCCGCCCAGGTCGACGAGCTGCTCGCCCTCGACGCCCGCCGCC
>DASXBC010000065.1:0-9755 GCA_036406355.1 Solirubrobacterales bacterium
ACGTCGAGCTGATCGAGGAGCACCCGCTGCCGGCGCGCTTCATGCGCCGCCTCGCCGGCTTCGCGCGGGTGATCATCTACGACAAGCGCGGGCAGGGTCTATCGGACCGGCCGGCCGATCCGCCGACGCTCGAAGACTCGATGGACGACCTTCGCGCGGTGCTCGACGCGGCCGAATCCGAAAAGGCGGTCGTCGTCGGCGTCAGCGAGGGCGGGCCGATGTCGATGCTGTTCGCCGCCACCTTTCCCGAGCGGGTCTCCTCGCTGATCCTCTATGGCACCTACGCGAAGATGGTCGAAGGCCCCGACTACCCATCGGGCGTCCCGAACTCCGCGCTCGACCGCTGGGGCGATCTGATGCGCCAGGACTGGGGCGGACCGGTCGGCGTCCACCTCTGGGCCCCGAGCATGGACGATGACCCCGAGTTCGCCGAGTGGTGGGGCAGGCTTCTCCGGCAGGGCACCAGTCCCGCCGGCGCAATCGCCCTGGTCGACCTCTATCGCGAGCTGGACGTCCGCGGGGTGCTCTCCAGCATCTCGGCGCCGACGCTGATCCTCCACCGCAGCGAGGACAAAATCGTCCGCGTCGAGCAGGCCAGGTATCTCGCCGAGAACATTCGCGAGGCGCGATACGTCGAATTGCCCGGAGTCGATCACCTGATCTGGGTCGGCGACCAGGACGCGATACTCGCCGAGTCCGAACAGTTCCTCCTGGGCAGTCATCGTGGTCCCGAGCCCGAACGCGCGCTGGCGACGGTCCTCTTCACCGACATCGTCGGCTCAACCGAAAAGGCGGCCGAGCTGGGCGACCGACGCTGGCGCGACCTGATCGAGCGCCACGACGCGATCGTCCGCCGCCAGATCCAGGTCCACCGCGGCCACGAGATCAAGACGATGGGCGACGGCTTCCTCGCCACCTTCGACGGCCCGGCGAGGGCGATCCGCTGCGCGACCGCCGTCCGCGACGAGCTGGCTGCGATCGGGATCGAGATCCGGGTCGGCATCCACACCGGCGAGGTCGAGCTTATCGGCGACGACGTCGGTGGGATGGCGGTCAACATCGGCGCCCGGATCGGCGCCCTGGCCGGCGGCGGCGAGCTGCTCGTCTCGAGCACCGTGCGGGAGCTGGTCGTCGGCTCCGGGCTCGAATTCGACGATCGCGGACCCCACACGCTGAAGGGCGCGCCCGGCGAGTGGCGCCTATTTGCCGTCGCCTAGGCCCCGCGCATAGGATCGACGCCGGCATGGCGTGGACCCGAATCAGGCTCGTGCTCGCGACGGCAATGCTCGCAGGGCTGCTGCTGCCGGTGTCGATCTCACTCGCGGCAAGGCCGATCCCCAACTACGCCGGCTACGCCGTCGGCAACAAAAGGGTGTTGGTCGGCTTCACCTTCCATGCCCCGGGGTGCCCGGGCCCGAGCTGCTTCGAGCACCACCCTCGCATCATTGGCTTCGGCCCGGTGGGATACAACTATCCGAGCTGTCCCGAACTGCTCGACGGAGGCACAGAACTCCAGAAGCCGATCACGGTCGGGCGCAACGGAAGCTTCGAAGCCTCCGGACGGGGGGATTACGCGGGTGAAACGGTCGAAGTCGGCGGCCGCTTTCTCGACGAGGGGCGTCGCGCGCGGGGTTGGTTCATCGTCGACAACGGGGGCTGCCCGACCGCGCGAACTCGCTGGACGGCTGATCTGGACGGCTGAACCGCCGCGGCCCCTCGACTATGGTTCTGCGCCGTGATTTCGACCAACCAATTCAAGAACGGGTCCCACATCGAGATCGACGGGACCGTCTTCAAGATCATCGAGTTCCAGCACGTCAAGCCCGGTAAGGGCGGCGCCTTCGTCCGTACCAGGCTGCGGCGGATCGCGGACGGCTCGGTGCAGGACAAGACCTTTCGAGCGGGGGAGAAGTTCAGACCGATTCGAACCGAGTCGCGCAAGATGCAGTACCTCTACGACTCGGGCGAGGCGGCGGTCTTCATGGACAACCGCGACTACGAGCAGATCGAGATACCTGGTGAGGTCGCGGCCGAGGCGAAGCGCTGGATGCTGCCCAACGACGAGGTCGACGTCCTCTTCGTCGACGAACGCCCCACCGATGTCCAGGTGCCGAGCGCGGTCGAGATGAAGGTGACCACGACAGAGCCGGGCGTGAAGGGCGACACCGCCTCGGGCGGCGGCAGCAAGCCGGCGACGCTCGAGTCCGGAGTGACGATCCAGGTGCCGCTCTTCATCGAGGAGGGTGAGTCGGTCCGCGTCGACACTCGATCCGGCGAGTACGTCTCTCGCGCCTAGGCGCCGCCGGGTGGTCGCCTACGACCCGAGCGAGTGGCACGATCTCTTCGTCGCCACCGCCGGCGCCTCGGCGGCCCTGGCCGGGCTCGTATTCGTAGCGATCTCGATCAACATCGAAAGGATCCTGGCCCTGCGAGGGGTGCCCGAGCGCGGGCTCGAAACGATTCTGCTGCTGCTCCTCGTCCTGATCGTCTCCGTCGTCGGGCTGATTCCGGCCCAGGGCCACCTGGCCCTGGGCCTGGAGCTGCTTGCCTGCGCCTTCGTGATCAGCGCGGTCGTCGTCCGGCTGCCGCCGATCCGAGCGACGGGCGAGGAGCCCCGCGGCTCGATAGCCGTCCGCTGGGTGATCCGGCTGACAGGCACCGGTCTGTTCCTGATCGGAGGACTGAGCCTGCTGGCCGAAGCCGGCGGCGGGCTCTACTGGGTGGTCGCCGGCATCGTCTTCGCGACGGCCGGCGCGGTCGCCAGCGCCTGGGTCCTGTTGGTCGAGATCCTGCGCTGAGCCGTTGGAACCGGGAGAATGCCAGGCATGCGCAGGTCCGACCAACGCCGCGACGCCGTCTTCGCCTGTTACCAGCACGACGTCACCGGCCGCCCGCTCTCCGACCTGCTCGCCGATGCGCGGCCATTCACCCGTGAGCTGGCGCTCGCCGTCGAGGGCCACCGCGACGAGCTCGACACCGTGATCGCCCGGCACGCGAAGGGCTGGGACCTGGATCGGATAGCGCCGCTGGAGCGGAACGTGATGAGGGTGGCGCTGTATGAGATCGAGCACGAGGATGACATCCCGGTCGAGGTCGCGATCGACGAGGCCGTCGGGATCGCCAAGGAGTACTGCGGCAGCGACGCGCCCGGCTTCGTCAACGGGATCCTCGGCGCCGCGGTGCGCGAGGGCGTCTCCTGATGGCCGGCGGGCCGGCCGACGCCCGGCTGCGCGAGATCTCGGACCGGCTCGAGGCGATCGCCGCCGAGCTCGAGGGCGAGGTCGCCGACGACGAGCGGGCGGCGGAGCTCGCAAGGGAAGCCGCCGAGCTCTCGAGCGAGGCGGTGGCGGAGGCCAACCGCCGCATCCGCGAGGGCGAAGCAGACTCTGGCTGATGTACCCGGAGGACCTGCGCTCGCTTGTCGAGGCCGGGCTCGAGCGGCTGCGGTTCTCGGAGGCCGGCTCGACGGCCGGGCTCGAGGAGGCGATGCGCTACTCGCTGCTTGCGGGCGGCAAGAGGGTGCGGCCGGTGCTGGCCCTCGCGACGGCGCGCGCCCTCGGCGCCGAGCCGGAGCGCTTCCTCCCGGTCGCCTCGGCGATCGAGCTGATCCACACCTACTCCCTGATCCACGACGACCTGCCGGCGATGGACGACGACGAGCTTCGGCGCGGGCAGCCGACCTCGCACGTCAGGTTCGGCGAGGACGTCGCGATCCTCGCCGGCGACGGTCTCTTCGCCGAGGCGATCCGGATCTTCTGCGAACAGCCCGGCGACCCCATCCTCGTCCTCGCGGCGCTTCGGGAGCTGGCGGCGGCGACCGGGGTGGGGGGAATGGTCGGCGGCCAGTACGTCGACGTCACCGGCGCCGAGCGCGACCCCGAGGGGCTGCGGGCTCTCCACGCGCTGAAGACGGGGCGCCTGATCGCCGCCTCGGTCGGGATCGTCCTCACCCTCGAAAACGTCCCCCAAAGTGAGACAATTCCGTATCGCCGGTTCGCCGGCGAGCTCGGTGTTCTCTTCCAGATCGTCGACGACATCCTCGACGTGATCGGGAGCGACGAGCAACTCGGAAAGCCCCATGGAAGCGACGAGCGACACGGAAAACTCACCTACGTCAGCCTGTTCGGGCTCGAGCGTGCACGCGAGCTCGCGGCCGAGTCCCACGCGAAGGCGACAGCGGCCCTGGCCGACGCCGGAGGCAACACCGGCGACCTGAGAAGGGTCGCCGACTACATCTTCACCAGGAACGAATGAGCAAGACGAACGAACCCGAAGATCCACTGCTCGAGTCGATCGAGTCGCCGGCCGACCTTCACGAGCTCGACGACGCCCAGCTGGAGCAGGTCGCGCAGGAGATGCGGACCTACATCATCGACACGATCGGTGAGATCGGCGGCCATTTCGGCGCCAACCTCGGCACCTGCGAGCTCGCCGTAGCGCTGCACAGCCTGCTCGAGTCGCCCCGCGACAAGATCCTCTGGGACGTGGGCCACCAGGCCTACCCGCACAAGGTCCTGACCGGGCGCCGCGAGAGGCTGCCGACGATCCGCAAGTACGAAGGTCTGGCGCCGTTCTGCTCGATCTTCGAGTCCGAGCACGACATCATGGGCGCCGGCCACGCCTCGACGTCGATCGGTTACGCGGTCGGGCTGAAGGAGGCGATGCGCAAGGGCATCGGCGAGGACGGCAGGGTCGCGGCGGTGATCGGCGACGGCGCGCTGACCGGCGGAGTCGCCTACGAGGCGCTGCACGCGGCGGGCGGTCTCCAGACGCCGATCGTGATCGTCCTCAACGACAACGGGATGTCGATCTCGCCGAACGTCGGCGCGATCTCCGGCTACTTCAACCGGGTGCGGCTCAACCCGCGCCTGTACCACGCCCGCGAGGAAGTCGAGGACAGGCTGACGAGGCTCCCGCTCGGGCTCGGCAAGCGCATCGAAAGGCTCGGGCCTGAGATCAAGGCGGCGATCAAGGCCTACTGGGCGCCGGGGCTGTTCTTCGAGGAGCTCGACCTCGCCTACATCGGCGTCATCGACGGCCACGACGTGCGGGCACTGCGCAAGGCCCTCGGCGAGGCATTCGATGCCGATCGCCCGGTCGTGGTCCACATCCACACCGTCAAGGGCAAGGGCTTCGCCCCGGCCGAGGAGGGCGGCCTCGAGGGGATGGAGAAGTGGCACGCGGCGAAGCCGCATTCGATCGTCGACGGCAAGCCCGCGTCTTCGAGCCCGAAGAAGCTGGTCGAGGTACGCGAGTCGGACTCGCCGGCGGCGATCGCCCCCGAGCGGCTCGAGAAGCCCCCGGCAGCCGACGCGCCGCCGCAGTACACGGCGGTGTTCGCCGACGCGATGGTGCGCGAGGCGCGGCGCGAGGCGCGGGTGATCGGGATCACGGCGGCGATGGCGGGGGGGACGGGACTCCAGAAGCTGGCCGACGAGCTCCCCGAGCGCTACTACGACGTCGGCATCGCCGAGCAGAACGCCGTCCTGCTCGCCTCCGGGCTGGCGCTGCAGGGAGCGAAGCCGGTCTGCGCGATCTACTCGACCTTCCTCCAGCGGGCCTACGACCAGATGATCCACGACGTCTGCCTCCAGAAGCTCGACGTCGTCTTCGCGATGGACCGGGCCGGCCTCGTCGGCGACGACGGCCCGACCCACCACGGCGCCTTCGACATTTCATACATGCGGCCGCTGCCGAACATCGTCGTGATGGCGCCCCGCGACGAGGCGATGCTGGTCCACATGCTCCACACCGCGATCGCCCACGACGGCCCGGCCGCCCTCCGCTACCCGCGCGGCGCCGCCGAGGGGGTCGCGCTGCCACGCCGCGGAGAGGAGATCCCGATCGGGACCGGAGAGCTGCTCGAGACCGGCGAGCGGGTCGCGCTGCTCGGCTACGGGTACGGCGTCACCGTCGCCCGCGACGCCGCCGAGATCCTCGCCGGCCACGACCTCAAGCCGACGGTCGCCGACGGCCGCTTCGCGAAGCCGATCGACACCGAGCTGCTCGAGCGGCTCGCGCTCGGCCATGACCTGATCGTGACGATCGAGGAGGGAGTCCTTCCCGGCGGCTTCGGGTCGGCGGCGCTCGAACACCTCGATGACGCCTTCAGCGACCGTCCCGAGGAGCGGGCGAGGCTGCTGCGGATCGGCCTGCCGGACCGTTTCGTCACCCACGGAAAGCCGGCGCTGCTGCGCAAGGAGGTCGGCCTGACCGGGTCCTCGGTGGCCGAGCGGGTGCTCGCCGAGCTGCGGTCCGGCGAGCCCGCGCTGCGTTGACGTCTGGGGAGCTTGCACCAAAGCGCTCAATCGGCTAGCCTGCGCGGGCCTCTTGAAGGCAGAGAAGCAGTTTCGTTGGGTTAACGGAGTGTTTCTGGGGTTACTTCAGGGAGAAGAGGCATGTATCTCGGTATATGCGGTTCCGTAGGGAAGCGGACCGCTTCCCGCGGCCGGCACTGCCGGCCGCGGCTCGTTGTGGAGCGCGTCAGGCGCGCTAGCGGATCGGCGGCGGCGCGCCCGCCGCGGTTGCCGCCAGCTCCGGATCCCAGCCGCACACCGCGCAGGCATGCTGGAATGCGGAGCGGGCGAACTCGAGCGCGAAGGCGTGGGGATCGTCGGCGGCGACGACATCATCCCAATCGAGGACGAACTCTCCGAGGACGGGGTCCCATCGACTCGCGCCTGGGGAGAGGTCGGCGTCGCTGAAGCCATCGGGCGCCGGGTGGGCGTAGGCGTAAAAAGCCGCGTTCCCGTATCTGGCGTCCCCCGGCCACCAGCCGATCGCCACCTCCTGCGAGTCCATCGAGTTGCGCATGATGAAGTCCTCGGAGGGCGGGTCCGCCGGCAGACCCGAGTACATGGTGACGGCGAGGTCGAACGAGCCCCACCAGGCGTTGACCGGCGTCGAGCGACCGCGATACGGAGCCCTCAGGGCGGCGAGGACGGCGGCGGCTCGAGTCGCCGCGGCGATGTAGGCGGCCACCTCCTCGGGGTCGTAGGCCGCGTGCTCATCGTCCTCGTCGAGCGGGACGGTCCAGGTGACCTCCTGGGGAGTCGGGTCGATCTCAACCTTCCCGGCCAAATCCGCGACCGCGGCGAGCAGCTCACGGGCGACCTCGCCGACAGAGCGGTTCGGGGTCAGCGCGACCGAGGCCGAGTGTCCATCGCTGTGCTCGACCCGCTCCTCGTGGGCGTGCAGGTCGATCGCGACGACGAACGATCCGGAGCCATCGGGGGCCGGCAGCGGCAGCGTTTCCCAGCCGCGCGCGGACAACCGCAGGGCGGCGTGCAGGAGCTGTGGCTCGGGCGGCGCCAGCGTCGCGGCGAGCTTGCCGAGGACCTGGGTGTGAGCATGGAGCGTGTCGCACGTCTCCTGCCAATCCCGGTAGGAAACCCTGGGCCAGCCCGACAGCGCCATTCCCACAAAGTAGCGGTGGGGAGGGTTCGGCGATCAGGGCCCGCTCGGCGCGGCGGTGCGCCGCACCAGCGAGGTGGGTACGCCGACGATCAGGTAGGCCACCGAAACCCCGGTGAAGAAGAACTTGATGTAGGCGAAGATCGCCGCCAGCACCGGGAAGGCGCTGCCGGCGCCGCCGAGGGTCAGCAGCAGGCTGATGTTCTCGAGCGCGTCGAACCCGGCGCCGATCGCGCCGAACCAGGCGATGAATGCGCCGACCGCCGCCAGCCGGCTCAGACCGCGCGCCCGGGCGCGATCGCGGACCGCGGCGATGGCGAGCGTGAGAAAGGTCCCGTATGCGGCCAGGAAGCCGAAGTCGATCCAGAGCGATTCGCGAGCCGCGTCCTGGCCCTCATCGCCCCATTCAGCCATGATTTCGTCCGCGCGGTTCTGGCTTCCGGCGACCTCGAAGGGAACGATGCCGGGGCCGCCTTGTTCCTTCATCGTCCCGTCGGAGGGCGCCATCGCGAGCAGCAGGAGGAGGGTCGCGGCGCCCGATGCGATCAATCCCTGCCAGCGCTTCACGCGCTGATTATGCATCGTCCCGTGCACAGGAAACGCCCCGCAGGGAGACGGGGCGTTTCCTGTAGTTGCCTCAGGGAGAGAATGCGGCCACCGCAGGGACGGTGCGGATGACCGCTGTTCGCAAGTGCCGTTACCCGATTCCAGGTATCTCAATCGTCGTTCACGGCGGGAACCGTCCGTACAGAAAACGCCCCGCCGGGAGGACGGGGCGTCTCTGGGGTTGCCTCACAGGGAGGAGATAACCGAGGCCGTCCACTAGGGGCAGATGAACGACCGCTGCCCATAGCGAAACATCACCCGCTTAATTGCGGCTAAAAACCGGCCGCCTCGAATCTGGAATTGACGCCGCCGAGGGCCGGGACTAACGTCGCTATGAGGCCCTGGATGCGTAGAAGGCCAAGCTCGGGATGGGATTCACCGTCGAATAGCGCCGGTAGACGCAAGTTCGGGCGACCGAGTCACGCCACGGTCGTCGCCTATCTCTCGCTGTTCGTTGCGCTCGGCGGGAGCGCCTATGCCTTCCATCTCGGCAGGAACACAGTCGGCACCAGGCAGCTCAAGAAGAACTCCGTCGTCACGGCGAAGGTCAAGGACGAAGCGATCACGGCCGTCAAGGTCAGGAGGGGGACACTGACCGGAACCCAGATCGACGCCTCGACGCTCGGGACCGTTCCGACGGCAACTCAGGCGAAAACAGCGGATAGCGCGAACGCCCTCACGGCGCCGGAAGACTGGCACGTGGTGGGGGCGCCCGGGGAGCCGCCGTTCCTGAACTCCTGGAAAAGAGGTCCAGGCAGCCGGACGCCGGCCTTCTACAAGGACCACGAGGGCCTGGTCCATCTCAGGGGCACCGCCCTGGAAGGGGAACCGTTCACGCCGATTTTCCTGCTGCCACCCGGCTTTCGACCCGCCAGCCATGATTCCGCCGTGCTGGCGACGGTCTGTGCCCCCTGCTCAGCGGGGGAACTGGGAGTCCTGCTGATCGAGGGTCCGGAACTCACCGGCGGCGTCGACGGTGCGGTCGTGGCGCCCGAAGGCGCATCGCTGACCGTCAGCCTCGACGGCATCAGCTTCCGCGCCGAATCCTGAGCAGCTCCCGGCGCGGGGCCGTTTGCCCGCAGCAGGCGCGGGTATTTCTGTCATACGGCAGTCGCGCAGGTGCCGCGAGCGTTCGGAACCACAGCCGCGCATCTGCCGAACGGACTGCCGACAGGGGACGGTTCAAGGGGGGCCCGCCTGCCCCCAGCGCGGGCCCCACGGCCGTCTCCTCTGTTGCATCACCGCCAGCGGGCGAACGTCGCGGGACGGGTCCCTATCAGCGGCATCATCCGACGGCTCCTCAGCCAGGCGAACATCCGGATCCCGAGGCACCCCGGGGCTGGGGGGGCTACATCCAGAAGGATGCCTCCTCGGCGTTCGACTTCAGCTCCCCGAAGTTCGCGGAGGCAAAGGTCGCTACGAAGCGACGGGGCCCGGCGGGGCGCGTCGATGCGATTGGCTGCCGACCTCAGGCCTCAGGCGCACCCCACAACAGAAAACGCCCCTCCGGGAAGGAGGGGCGTTTCTGGGGTTACTACAGGGAGGAGAGATATGTATCTCTATATATGTGGATCGATGGGAGGTAGGTGGGCCCTTAACGCGTCGCGTGGGGCTCATCGAGGGAGATCGATGGGCACCGTATGGGCGGCGCCAGACCCAACCGGGAAGTTCGTCTAAAGCAAGCCTTTCATCGGTCCTCGTCTGCTAATCCTTGAATCAGAATACGAACATATGTG
>DASXBC010000066.1:0-7760 GCA_036406355.1 Solirubrobacterales bacterium
ATCTCCGGAACCACGGTCGAAGGCCCGTACGGGGTCGCGATCGACCCGACCGCGAACCGCGTCTACTGGGCGAACGTCGAAAGCGGCACGATCGCGTTCGCGGGTCTCGATGGCGGCACCGGCGGGACGGTCGACACGACCGGCGCCAACACCGAATACGTGTCCTTCCCGGTCGTGCTGAAGACACCGGTGAACACGACGCCGCCGACGATCACCCAAGTGCCGAAGGCGGTCAAGGTGCAGAAGAAGAAGGCGAAGAAGGGCGCGCCGCCGTTCGTCGAAAGCCAGGCGCAGACCTTCAACTGCACTCAGGGGTCGTGGGCGCCTGACCTCTACGAAGGCTACGTATACCGGGCGCCGCAAACCGTCTCCTACCAGTGGCTGCGAAACGAACGGCCGATCCCGGGCGCGACGGCGAGCTCATACGCGGCGACCGAAGTCGGCGACTACGCCTGCCGGGTGACGGCGACCAACGGGGCCGGCCCCACCGCCCTGGACACCTCCGCGCTCAACATCCAGGCCTCGTTCCGCCTCGGCGGGCCGACGATCAACAAGAAGAAGGGCACCGCGAAGCTTCCGCTCGCGACCTCGGGCGCGGGAGTGGTCGCCCTCTCCGGCAAGGGTCTGAAGTCGCAGAAGCTGAAGTCGAAGGCCGGCAGCACGGCGCCGCTCTCGGGCAGCATCCTCGTCAAGGCTAAGGGCAAGGCTTTGAAGCAGCTGAAGTCGAAGGGCAAGGCGAAGGTGAAGGCCAAGCTCGCGTTCACGCCGACGAACGGCAGCGCGCTTCAGGCGTCGAAGTCGATCGCCCTGCGGCTCAAGCACTGAGGAAGACGCCTTGGCCGCCCGTTGGACCTTGAGTGCCTGCATGGCGGCGGTGGTCATGGGCCTGGCCGCCGGCCCGGCCGTCGCCGCTGACCAGGTCTACTGGGGGAACGAAGGGGGCAAAAACATCTCCCACGCAAACGTTGCGGGCGGAGGCGGCGACGATATCCCGATCACCGGGGTCAGTGTCGATCATCCGCAGGGGCTCGCGATCGACTCCGCCGCCGGGAAGATCTATTGGGTCAACCGGGATGTGGCCGACTACTCGATCCGGTACGCAAACCTCGACGGCTCGGCGGGCAGCATCCTTGACACGACCGGCGCCCCCGTCGACGACCCGCTGGGCCTTGCGATCGACCCCGCCCTCGGTCGGCTCTACTGGGTCAACTTCGGTGGTAACTCCGTCTACTACGCGAACCTCGATGGCTCGGGAGGAGGCGAACTCGACACGAGCGGTGCGGTGGTGGAAACGCCAGTCGGGCTGGCGGTGTATCCGGCTCAGAACCGCATCTACTGGGCGAACTTTGAGGACAGCAGCAACCCTGTCGCCTTCGCCAACCTGGATGGGACCGGCGGAGGCGGATCCCTCGACCTGACCGGGGCCGAGGTCGACATGCCGGAGGGCATCGCGATCGATCCTCTCAGCAACCGGGTCTATTGGGCCAACCGGGAGTCAATCGGCTTTGCCAGCGCGAACGGGGGTGACGGCGGCAAAGTCGACACCGATGGGCTGCCGACGGAACCGCCGGAAGGGCTCGCGATCGACCCGTTCCGCAACACGATCTACTGGGGCGAACGCGAAAGCGACATCATCGGCTTCGCGGGTCTTGACGGTGTGGGCCCCTTCGGCTTTGTCGAAACGACAGGGGCCACCGCGGACGACCCTGGCTATCCGGTCCTGCTGCAGGATCCCCGCAACACCGGCGCGCCTACGATCAGCGCCTCGCCGGTGCCCGGCGACGCCGTCCGGGTGAGACGTCCGCTTGGGACGCCCGCCATCGCACGACACAGGCGAATGCTCAGCTGCACGCAGGGCTCATGGGCGCCGGATCTGCTCGAGTCCTTCCTCTATCGCGCGCCGCACACCATCTCCTTCCAGTGGCTCCGCAACGGGAATCCGATCTCAGACGCAACCACCAGCTCCTACCTGGCCACCGAGGTCGGGACCTACCTCTGCCGGGTCGCCGCGGCCAACGCCGCCGGATCGACCTCGAGCGAGAGCGCTCCGGTGGGCATCTCGGCCGCCTTCAAGCTGGGCGAACCGAGGTTCAATCACAGGAAGGGAACCGCGTCGCTTCTCGTCGGCGTCTCTGGCGCCGGAACGCTGGCGCTCTCCGGCAAGGGCGTGAAACTGCGGAAGGTGACGGTGAAGGAACGCGGCAACGCCCTGATAAGCACCCTGGTCGTCAAGCCGAAGGGCCGGGCGAAAGAGAGGCTTCAAAGCGAACGCAAATCGAAGTTGAACGTGCGGGTCACCTACACCCCGGCCGGCGGCTCACCGCTGCGGCGGTCGAAACGGATCACCCTGCGTCTGGCGGGGCGCTGACCCGGAACAGGACCTCGTCGACGTAGCACCAGCTCCAGTCCTCGCCGGGCTGGGCCGAGCGGACGATCGGGTGGCCGGTCTCCATGCTGTGGGCGGTGGCGTGCTTGCCGGGCGAGTTGTCGCAGCAGCCGATGTGGCCGCAGGTCTGGCACATCCGCAGGTGAACCCAGCTCATCCCCTGGGCGAGGCACTCCTCGCAGCCGGCAATCTCCTCGGGGAGCTCGTAGAGCTCGATCTCGCGGTAGTGGGTGCAGCCGGCCACCACCCGACCTTAGCCGCAGATCTGCGAAGGTGCCGCCGTGGCGGACGGAGAGGCGATTACCAGGGAAGGAGTCCTCGCGCTCGAGCGGGAGATCGAAGAGCTCGAAGGCCCGGCCCGAACCGAGCTGGCGGCGCGGATCAAGGCTGCGCGAGAGCTCGGTGACCTGAAGGAGAACGCCGAGTACCACATCGCCAAGGAGGATCAGGCGCACCTCGAGACGCGGATCAAGCGCCTCCGGGAACGACTCAAAAACGCCGTCGTCGTCGAGGCCGAGGGGTCGGACGACAGGTTCGCCTTCGGCCTCACCGCCGAGGTCCTCGACGAGGGCAGCGGCGCGGTCAACACCTGGACGCTGGTCGGGTCGACCGAGGCGGACCTCGGCGCCGGCCGGCTCTCGGCC
Source organism: Solirubrobacterales bacterium (assembly GCA_036406355.1). Lineage (GTDB taxonomy): Bacteria > Actinomycetota > Thermoleophilia > Solirubrobacterales > 70-9 > VRUE01. The sequence goes on from DASXBC010000066.1 coordinate 3,031, forward strand.
GAGTCGCCGATCGGCCGCGCCCTTCGCGATGCCAGGGTCGGCGAGCAGGTCGAGGTCGAGACGCCGAAAGGCAGCCGGACCTTCGTCGTCCGGAAGCTGGTCTAGGCGCCGGGAGTCGGCGCGATCTCGGTCGGCTCTCCGCCGCGCTGCCAGTGGGCCTCGGGCGAGGGCGGTGTGTCGCGCAGGTACCACTCGGCGTCGAGGGCGCCCATGCAGCCGGTGCCGGCGGCGGTGACCGCCTGGCGGTAGGTGCGGTCGACGACATCGCCGACGGCGAAGACGCCGGCCAGGTTGGTCCGGGTCGAGCGTCCCTCGGTGAGGATGTAGCCGTCCTCGTCGGTGTTGATCTGGTCGGCGACGATCTCCGATTTCGGGATGTGTCCGATCGCGACGAAAGCGCCCTCGGTCTCGAAGTCCTCGACCTCGTCGGTCTCGGTGTTGCGGAGCCGGACCTTGGTCAGCCTGCCCCCGTCCCCACCGACGAACCCCTCGGCGACGAACGGAGTCTTGAACTCGATGTTCGGCCGCTCCTCGGCCCTCCCTTTCATGATCTTCGAGGCGCGGAACTCGTCACGGCGGTTGACGAGCGTCAGCTCGGAGGCGAACTTGGAGACGAAGATCGCGTCCTCCATCGCCGAGTCGCCGCCGCCGATCACGATCACCTTCTTGTCCTTGAAGAAGGCGCCGTCGCATACCCCGCACGTGGAGACGCCGCAGCCTGAGAGCTCGAGCTCGCCGGGGACTCCTAGCCGGCGCGGCTCGGCGCCCATCGCGAGGATCACCGTCTTCGCCAGGTACTCGTCGTCCCCCACGTGGACCGTCTGGACGCCGCCGTCGGAGAGCTCGACCCGGTCGACGTCGTCGGTGACGAGGCGGGCGCCGAATCGCTCTGCCTGGGCGCGGAACTGGCCCATCATCTCCGGTCCCATGATCCCCTCGGGATAGCCCGGGTAGTTCTCGACGTCGGTCGTGTTCTGCAGCTGCCCGCCCCACTGGAAACCCTCGAAGACGAGTGGCTCGAGATTGGCGCGGGCGGTGTAGAGGGCGGCGGTGTAACCGGCCGGCCCGCCGCCGATGATGATCACGTTCTCGGTCTTCTTCTGGTCGCTCATTCTCTGCCGCCGAAGTCTATTACTTTACTTTTTATAGTATCGCGTTCCAACTGGGTCGGAGCGCGGCGATCGATCGGCAGTCCCTCCTCTTCCCACCGCTGGACCCGCGCCCGGAGCTGGAAGAAGGCGACTATCCCCGGAGGGATCGGCAGCCAGAAGGCGACAAGCCGATAGATCAGGATCGCCGGGAAGACCGTTGCCTCGGGGATGCCGAAGAGGACGAATGCGCCGATCATCCCGGCGTCGACGGCGCCGACCCCGGCCGGAGCGAGCGGGAAGAGGTTGGCGACCATCCCGAGGAAGAAGCCCTGGACGACGACGGCGATCGGGACTTCGATCCCGAATGCCTTGAACGACGCCCAGAGGATGCCGATATTCGCTGCCCAGAATCCGGCGGCGCCGAGCACGGCGAGGCCGCCCCGCGACGGGTGGATGAACAGCCTCAGCGCGAACCGCAGCCCCTCCCCCACGGTCGCCGGGACTTTCGCGATGCTGTCGACGATCGCGTGGGTGCGCTCGCCGTGGAAGTGGCGGCTCACCCGCTCGCCGACGTCTGGTGGGATCAGCGCGATCGCCGCTCCCACCAGCAGGATCAGGCCGGCGATGGCGGCCGGAACGATGGTCAGCTCGACCGAGTGCTTGCCCGGCAGCACCCCGGTCCGCAGCAGGATCCCGAAAACGATGAGCGCCAGTGGATAGAAGACGTAGTGAAGCGAGATGAAGGCGACCATCCTGCGGCCGACATCGCGCCGCTCCATCCCCGCTTTGCGGAGTGCCCAGTAGGTGAGCGCGATGCCGCCGGCGCCGCCGGCCGAGAAGAAGAGGGTCGCGGCGACCCCGGCCATGTTGATCTCGTAGGTCTCGCCCCACGTCAGCCGCAGCGCATCGCCGCCGACCACCGCCTTGAAGAGCGCGATGTAGGTCGCGATCGCGATCACGTTGAATCCGATCGCCACCACGACCCAGACGAGATCTGCGTCGCTCAGCTTGCTGAGAGAGTCGCCGAGGCCGACCAGCTTCGGGAACAGGAAATAGATCGCGACGAGCAGGACGATGACGAGCAACACCGTCTGCACCGCGCGCCGCGGGGTGAAGAGCGGCAGTCCGGCGGCGCCATTCCCGTTCGCCGAATCCTCCGGAGACACGTACAAGACGCTAGATGATCGGCGAGTTGGCGATCCTCTCCAGGTGGCGCAGGCCGGCATTTATGCGTTCCACCGTGGGCTCGGCGAGCGGCTCGCCGCGCCGCACCACGGCGACCAGCGCCCCGCCCGCGAGGAGGTCGGTGACGTAGTGCTCGCCGAGGTAGACGAGGGCGAATCCGAGCGTCACCGCGTAGGCCCAGCCGACCGCCCCGGGGCCGCGCCCCGCTTCGGAGAGGGAGATCGCGGCCATCGTCGAGGTCGCGAAATGAAGTGAGGGCATCGCCGCCCAGGGGTTGCCGCCGAGGGCTCCGTACATCGTCGGCCAGGCCCCGCCCCAGGTCTCTTCGCCGACGCCGACCATGATCCGCCGCACCTCTTCGCCGGTCAGGCCCTGCTCGGAGGCCCACCACGGGGGCGCCGTGGGGACGGCGAAATAGCCGACGCAGCCGGCGTCGAAGACGGCCGCGAGCTGCCGCGCGGCGCGCGGAAAGCGCTCGGGATGACGGACGAGGATGTAGGTCAGGGCCAGGTACGGCTCGAGGAACCAGAGCCAGTGGACCCAGGTCAGGAAGCGGTTGAGGGCACCGATTGCGGGCAGGCGGGCGAGCCCGCGCTGGAGGCGGGAGTTCGGCAGGCGGCCGAGCCCGATCGCGCGGTCGGCGACGATCGCGTAGCGGGCCCGGAGGCGGCGCCGGAGGCGCTCCGGGTTGTCGTAGGGGAGCTCATGGACCATCGTGAAGGCCCACATCTGGAGTGCGTAGAGCCCGACGTCGCGCTTGCGCGAGCGCGGGTACAGCACCGCGAGCGCCAGCGGCCCGGCAGCGCAGGCCGTGATCGTCACCGGCGCCGGGATCCGAAGGCGGCGGCGCAGCAGCGGTAGGGCGACGGCCGCAGCGAGCGCGCAGGCCGCTCCGGCCCGGACCGCCGACCGCGTGGCTCGCTCCGCGCTCATGAGAATCGGTCGCGCTTCGCTCGCGGCGCGAGGAGACAGAGATGGACGCTGGCTCGCTCCGCGCTCATTGGATCGGCGAGTATAGGAGCCTCGCGGCCGTCCGCGACGGCGGCCCGCGTGATTAGAATGGCCGCGCCTTGTCGCCCCATTCCCCTGGCACTGACCAGATCGACACCCTGCTTTGGATCGGCTTCGTCGCCGCGATCATCCTCGTGGTGGCGATCAACGTCGCACTGTTCTACGCCATCGGTCGCTACCGGGCCGGGCGCGGGACCGAGCCCAGGGAGGTCACCGGCGGGCGCGGTATCCAGCTGCGGGTGGGTGGCGCCCTCGCCGCCTTCGCCGTGATCGTCTTCGTCCTCGGCGCCGTCTACACGACCAAGGCCCGCGAGGCGCCGACGACGGGCCCCGAAGGGCTGCAGTCGAAGGAAGGCGGCGGCGAGACGCTGGAAATAAAGGCCACCGGCCAGCAGTGGCTTTGGCGCTACCAGTATCCGAACGAAGCCTTCACCTACTACAAGCTGGTGGTGCCGGTCGATACCGCGGTCGACCTCGACCTGGTCACCACCGACGTCGTCCATACCTGGGACGTCCCCTCGCTCGCCGGCAAGGCCGACGCGGTCCCGGGCAGACAGCACCACATCATGTTCCTGGCCGACGAAGAAGGGACCTATCGCGGCCAGTCGGCGACCCTCTCGGGCCAGGCCTACGCGCCGATGCGGACCGAAGTCGAAGTCGTCTCGCCCGAGGAATACGAAGCCTTCGTCAAACAGACCAAATCCGACATCCAGGCGGCCCAGGACAGGGTCATCGCCAAACTGAAGAAGGGCACATGAGCCCGGCCCGGAAACCGCCCGAGCTTGTCGTCGACGGATTCCCCCGGCGCCGCACGCGCTGGGTCGAGATCGCGACCAGCGCCGACCACAAGGACGTCGGTCGGATGATGATCGTCGCCGCCCTCGGCTTCCTCTCGATCGCGGTCCTCGAGTTCCTGATCATGCGCCTGCAGCTGGCGATCCCCGAGAACACGTTCCTCACCCCGGTCATCTTCAACCGGATTCTCTCGCTCTACGGCGCCACCGCGCTGTTCCTGTTCGCGCTGCCGCTGGCGTTCGGCTTCTTCTACTACCTGACGCCGCTTCAGATCGGCGCCCGGGGCACCGCGCTGCCGCGACTCGGCCAGCTCGGCGCCTGGCTGTACTTCGCCGGAGCGGCCGTCCTCTACGCGGGTCTCTTCTTCACCCCCCCCGAGGGCGGCGTCAACCCGCTGGCGCCGCTGAACGAACTCGCCTTCATCGAAAACAACGGCATCGACGCCTGGGCCACGGCAACGGGGCTGGTGACGCTCGGCTTGGTCCTCATCTCCGTCGATCTGGTCGCGACCCTGCGGAAGTGCCGGGCGCCGGGGATGGCGTGGCGGCGGCTGCCGATCTTCGCCTGGGCGGCGGCGATCGGCTCCTGGCTGATGCTCGTTATCGGGGCGGTCTTCCTCGCCGCGGTGACGATGCTCCTGATCGACCG
>DASXBC010000067.1:0-3670 GCA_036406355.1 Solirubrobacterales bacterium
GCTGAGGCTTTCCCTGCCGATCCTCACAGCCCGAGCTGTTTGCCGAGGATCTCCTTCATGATCTCGTCGGTCCCGCCGCCGATCGGCCCGAGGCGGGCGTCGCGAACGGCGCGCTCGATGCCGTACTCCCGCATGTATCCGTATCCGCCGTGGATCTGGAGGCACTCGTCGGCGATATCGAGCACGCCCCTCTGGGTGATCAGCTTCGCCATCGTCACCTCCTGAATGCAGTCCTGGCCCTCGTGGAACAGGCGCAGCGCGTTGTAGGTGATCGCCCTCGCCGCCTCGGCCTGGGTCGCCATCTCGGCGACCTTGTGGCGGACCGCCTGGAAGTTGCCGATCGGCCGACCGAAAGCCTTGCGCTCGAGGGCATAGGAGACGGTGGTCTCGATCAGCCGTTGCATCGCGCCGACTGCGCCGATCGCCATCAGCAGTCGCTCCCAGGCGAAGTTGGCCATGATCAGCCTGAACCCCTCGTTCTCCTCGCCGAGCAGGTTCTCAGCCGGCACCTCGAGGTCGGTGAACGCCAGCTCGCCGGTGTCGGATGAGTGCCAGCCGAGCTTCTCGAGCTTTGCCGAGACCTCGTAGCCCGGCATCTCGCGCTCGAGGACGAGGAACGAGATCCCATGGTGGCCGCCCTCCTGGGTCGTCTTGCAGGCGCAGACGAGGAAGTCGGCGCGAACCCCGTTGGTGATGAAGGTCTTCGAGCCGTTGACGACGTAGCCGCCGTCGACGCGCTCGGCGAAAGTGGTGATGCCGGCGACGTCGGAGCCGGCCCCGGGCTCGGTGATGCCGAGGGCGCCGATCTTCTCACCTGCTATTCCCGGGACCAGCCAGCGCTGCTTCTGCTCCTCGGTTCCGAAGTTGAAGATCGGCGGCATCGCGATCGAGGCATGGGCGTTGAGGCCGGCGGCGACCCCGCCGGAGCCGCCGGAGCGGGCCAGCTCCTCGACCCAGATCGCGTCGTGGAGGTGGGTCCCGCCCTGGCCGCCGTAGCTCTCGGGGAACTTGAGGCCGAGGAAGCCGAGCTCGGCGCAGCGCCGGTAGAGCTCGCGGGGGAATTCGCGCGCGGCCTCCCACTCGTCGACGTTCGGCGCGATCTCGTTCGAGACGAAGCGCCGCACCGTCTCCCGCAGCTCCTCGTGCTCGGAGTCGAAGGGCGGCGGGACGGCTCTCACACCGGTGTCCTTGACGACCGTCATCGACCGGGACGCTAGCGCGTGCGGGCCCGCCGAAGCTCGGCCCGTCGATACGATTCCCTCCATGGGAGAGCCGGTGCTGCTCGCCGTCGATGGGGATCCGGATGCGCTAGGTCGCACCGAGATCGAGTTGACGCGCCGCTACGGCCAGGACTACCGGGTCATGACCGAGAGCTCGGCAGCCGCGGCGCTGCCGCTGCTCGAAAGGCTGCGAGAGGAAGGGGAGCCTGTCGCGCTCGTCCTCGCCGACCAGTGGCTGGCCGAGACGACCGGCGCCGACCTGCTCGCTCACGCCCGCGAGATGCACCCGGCGGTCAAGCGCGGGCTGATGATCGGCTGGGGCGACTGGGCGAAGGCGGACACCGCAGACCAGATCTCGACCGCGATGACGCTCGGCAAGATCGACTACTACGTGATCAAGCCGCAGCGCTGCCCGGACGAGCTCTTCCACCGCACGGTCGCCGAGTTCCTGTTCGAGTGGGCGCGGCACGAGTCGCCTCTGCAGGGCGAGATCGAGATCGTCGCCGACCTCGCCTCGCCGCGGACGGCCGAACTTCGCGACGTGTTGGGCCGCAACGGGATCCCCTATGCGTGCCATCCGCCAGAGTCCGCCGAAGGCCGGGCGCTGCTCGAGGACTCGGGGCACGAGGACATGACGGTGCCGATCGCCAAGGTCGGCGGCGGCCGCTTCATCGTCGACCCGACCAACGTCGAGCTCGCCGATGCCTTCGGGGTCAGCACGGAGCTCGGCCGGGAGCATGAGTTCGACGTCGTCGTCATCGGCGCCGGACCGGCCGGGCTCGCCGCCGCCGTCTACGCCTCCTCGGAGGGGATGCGGGCCCTGGTGATCGAGCGCGAGGCGATCGGCGGCCAGGCGGGCTCGAGCTCGCTGATCCGCAACTACCTCGGCTTCTCGCGTGGGGTGAGCGGCTCCGACCTCGCCCAGCGCGCCTACCAGCAGGCCTGGGTGTTCGGGACGAAATTCCTCCTGATGCGGGAGGTCGTCGAGCTGCGGCCGGGGGAGAGGCGTCACGTGCTGCGGACCGCGGACGGATCCGAGATCTCGACGATGGCCGTGCTGCTCGCATCCGGCGTCTCCTACCGCCGGCTCGAGATCCCATCGCTGAGCTGCCTCGAGGGCGAGGGGGTCTTCTACGGCGCCTCGGCGGCGGACGCGAAAGCGCTGCCGGGGAAACGCGTCTTCGTCGTCGGGGGCGGCAACTCGGCCGGCCAGGCGGCGATGCATCTCAGCCGTTACGCGGCGCAGGTGACGATGCTGGTCCGGAGGGCAAATCTCTCCGCGACGATGTCCGATTACCTCTGTCGGGCGATCGAAGCGGCGGAGAACATCGAGGTCATGTACGAGACCGAGGCGGTCGGCGGCAGCGGCGAGCACCGCCTCGAGACGCTGACCCTGCTCGATAAGGCAACGGGCGAGAAATCGATCGTCGACGCTGACGCGCTTTTCGTGATGATCGGCGCCCTTCCCGGCACCGAGTGGCTGCCGCCGGAGATCGAGCGCGATGAATGGGGGTACATCATCACCGGGACCGATCTCGGGTCAGGCGACGGCTTCTCGCCCCGGTTGGGAGAGACCAGCCTCAGCCGAGTCTTCGCGGTCGGCGACGTCCGCCACGGATCGGTCAAACGCGTCGCCTCGGCGGTCGGCGAGGGGTCGATCGTGATCCAACAGGTCCACCACTACATGCAGGCCGAGGCCGAAGCCTCGGAAGCCGCCGGAGTCCTCTAGTCCTCGAGCATCGTGTGGCCGCGGCCGCGGTGGTCGAACCCGAGCAGGTCTCCCTGCGGGTTCTTCCGCCCGCCGTGGTGGTAGGCGCGGATCTCGGCGATCCGGCCGTCCTCGATCCTGAACCACTCGGTTCCGCGATCGAGGCGCCGCTCGCCCGACTCGGGGTCGCGCCAGGTCATCGTCCACTCGATCACGACCTCATCGCCCTGCTCGATCGCGTTCTCGAGGTGCCACCGGCCGTCGATCTGCTCGACCGCGAACGCCGCGTAGCGTGCGATCTCCTCGGCGCCCCGGTGCGGCCCGAGCCGCGTGTAGTAGTGGACCGCGTCGTCTGTGAAGTGGGCCGCGACCGCATCCGGGTCGCCGCTGTTCAGCGCCTCGTAGTAGGACCGGATGTGATCGACGTGGGACATGAATGTCGATGCCTCCATTCGTGTGCCGTCCGCCGGCGCGGACGCGGGAGCGAGCGCCAGCCCATATCTGTTTCTTCTGGCGCGAGCGGGAGCAGAGCAGCCGGCGGTTTGTTCAGAAGCAGAGGAGGTGGCGGAATTATTTCTACAGCCCGTAGCTGCGGCCGATGACCTCGAGCATGATCTCGTCGGTGCCGGCGCCGATCCGGTTGAGGCGGACGTCGCGGTAGGCGCGCTCGATCTCGTACTCCTTCATGTAGCCGTAGCCGCCGTGGATCTGGATGCACTCGTCGGCGACCTCGCAGGCGATC
>DASXBC010000068.1:0-4979 GCA_036406355.1 Solirubrobacterales bacterium
GCCGCTCGGGAATGTCCGGATGTCGTTCGGCGCGCTCGGGATTCGCAGCGTTTCGACTGTGCGCGTTTCGGCGACGATGAGGTTTTCCGTCCGCAGCGCCGCCTCGCCGCCGGCGACCACGGGAAGCAACATCGTCGGCAGCTGCACCGAGCCCGTGGCCTGCACCGAACCGGCGGACCTCGTTCGCTGCGGGGTCGCGCCCGAAAAGGGGAGGACGCCGGGCGCGGTAGGGTCGGGGCATGCCGGGCGTCGGGATCCAGCACCTGGACCTGGCGGTCGCCGACGTCGACCGCTCGCTCGCCTTCTACAACGCCGTCCTCGGCCCGCTCGGCCTGGCCGAGTACGCGCGGTTCCAGACCTACCGCGGCACCGAGGAGGTGGTCTACCTCCAGTTCGGCCACTCCTGGATCGGGATCCGGCCGGCCGACGGAGGCGCCCACGCGCACTACGAGGTCGGGATCGAGCACTTCGCGTTCCAGGTCGACACCCGCGAGGAGGTCGACGAGGCTCACGAGCGCTGCCGCGAGGCGGGTGCCCCGATCCAGACGCCTCCCGAAGAGCATTACGAATACGCCGGCGAGGACTACTACTCGTTCTTTGCCTTCGATCCCGACGGGATCCGGATCGAGGTCGTCTGCGACCGCAACCACCCGAGGCCGTGACCGAGATCGACCGCGCCAGGCTGGCCGACGCGCTGCGGGCCGAGGAGGAGCGGTTCGTCGCGACCCACCCTCGCTCCGGCGAGCTCTTCGAGGAGGCGAAGCGGTCGCTGCTCGCCGGCGTGCCGATGCCGTGGATGACCGAGTGGGCCGGGCCGCACCCGGTGTTCGCGGCGAGCGCCGAGGGCGCCCACTTCACCGACGTCGACGGCAACGAGTACGTCGACCTCTGCCTCGGCGACACCGGGGCGATGACCGGCCACTCGCCGGCGCCGACGGTGGCGGCGATCGCCAAGCAGGCGGCGCGTGGGATAACGCTGATGCTGCCGAGCGAGGACTCGGCCGCGGTGGCCGACGAGCTGGAGCGCCGCTTCGGCCTGCCCTACTGGCAGTTCGCGCTGACCGCAACCGACGCAAACCGGTTCACCATCCGGCTCGCGCGCGCGATCACAGGCCGCGCCAAGGTCCTCGTCTACTCCTGGTGCTACCACGGAACCGTCGACGAGACGTTCGCGATCCGGGTGGGGGATGTGACGAAGTCCCGGCCCGACAACATCGGCCCCCCGGTCGACCCGTCGCTGACGACGGTGGCGGTCGAGTGGAACGACGTCGGGGCGTTGGAGGCGGCGCTGGCCGGCGGCGAGATCTCCTGCGTGCTCGCCGAGCCGGCGATGACGAACATCGGCATCGTCCTGCCGGAGCCGGGCTATCACGACGCGTTGCGGTCGCTGACGCGCGAGCACGGCACGCTGCTGGTGATCGACGAGACCCACACGATCTGCGCCGGGCCGGGCGGCTACACGGCCGCCAACGGCCTCGAGCCCGACTTCCTCACGATCGGAAAGCCGCTCGCCGCGGGGGTGCCGGCAGCCACCTACGGGATGAGCGAGGCGGTCGCCGCGCGGGTCCTCGAGCACAACGAGCTGCTCGAGGTCTCCGACGTCGGCGGGATCGGCGGCACCCTCTCGGGGAACGCCCTCTCGCTGGCCGCGATGCGGGCGACCCTCGCCGAGGTCCTCACCGATGACGCGTTCGCCCGGATGATCGCTCTCGGCGAGCGCTTCGAGGCCGGCGTCCGCGATGGGATCGAGTCGAGCCGGCTTCCCTGGCACGTGACCCGGCTCGGCTGCCGGGTCGAGTACGCGTTCAGCGCCGAGGAGCCGCACAACGGCGGCGAGGCGGCCGCGGCCCAGGACCGCGAGCTCGACCGGTTCCTCCACCTCCATGCCCTCAACCGCGGGATCCTGATGACGCCGTTCCACAACATGGCGCTGATGTCCCCGGCCACCACGGCGGAGGACGTCGACCGACACACCGAGGCCTTCGCCGAGGCGATCGGGGACCTGCTTGGCTGAACGGTCACGGGGGCGCTCCACAGCGCAGGCGGCGCTTCTCGTCGGCGCGCTCGGAGTCGTCTTCGGCGACCTCGGCACCAGCCCGCTGTACACGGTCCAGTCCGCCTTCAACCCGGATGACCCGCACCCGGTCACGACCAGCTCCGACAACGTTTTCGGGATCGTCTCGCTGATCTTCTGGGCGGTGACGATCATCGTCACCGTTCAGTACGTCTGCCTGGTGATGAGCGCCGACAACGAAGGGGAGGGCGGCATCATGGCGCTGATCACCCTGATCCGCCGCCGCGGCATCCCCGGCGGCAGGCGGACGAAGGCGATGCTGGCCGCTCTCGGCATCTTCGGGGCCTCGCTCTTCCTCGGCGACAGCATGATCACGCCGGCGATCTCGGTGCTCTCCTCGGTCGAAGGCCTGAAGGTGGTTCAGCCCTCGCTCGATCGCCTGGTCGTCCCGATCACCGCCGCGATCATCGTCATCCTGTTCGCGACCCAGCGGATCGGGACCGCCGCGGTCGGGCGGATGTTCGGGCCGGTGATGATCGTCTGGTTCACCGTCATCGGAGCCTGCGGGATCTCCGCAATCGCGACCCAGCCGGAAATCCTCGAGGCGCTGTCGCCGACCTACGCTCTCGACTTCCTCACCGGCAACTTCTCCACCGCGTTCTTCTCGCTCGCCGCGGTCGTCCTCGCAGTGACGGGGGCCGAGGCGCTCTACGCGGACATGGGCCATTTCGGCCGGGCGCCGATCACCCGCGCCTGGCTCTTCCTGGTCTTTCCCGCCTGCATCCTCAGCTACATGGGCCAGGGAGCGCTCCTGCTCAACCACGCCGGCACCGAGTCCAGCGGCATCCTCTTCCTGACGGTCCCCCACTGGGGCCGGCTGCCGATGGTCTTCCTGGCGACGGCGGCGACCGTGATCGCCTCCCAGGCGGTGATCACCGGCGCCTTCTCGGTCGCCCACCAGGCGGTGCAGCTCGGCTACCTGCCCCGGCTGCGGATCGCGCACACCTCGGCGCAGACGGTCGGGCAGATCTACGTTCCCTTCGTCAACTGGCTGCTGTTGGCCTCCGTGCTCACCCTCGTATTCGCGTTCCAGACCTCGACCGCGCTGGCCTTCGCGTACGGCATGGCGGTGACCGGGACGATCTCGATCACCGCCCTGCTCTTCTTCTACATCGTCCGCCACCAGTGGGGGAAACCGCTCTGGCTGGTGCTGACCGGCGCCGCCGCGCTCCTCACCGTCGATCTCCTCTTCTTCGCCGCCAACCTGACCAAGCTCTTCCACGGAGCCTGGCTGCCGCTCCTGATCGGCCTCGCCGCGTTCACGGTGATGACCAGCTGGCAACGGGGCCGCGAACTGGTCACCGAACGACGCGAACGCGAGGAGGGATCGCTGCGCGATTTCGTCTCCCGGCTGCACGACCGCCGGCCGCCGCTGCGTCGCTCGCCCGGCACCGCCGTTTTCCTCAACCGCAACAAGAAGACGACTCCGCTGGCGATGCGGGCAAACGTCGAGCACAACCAGACCCTTCACGAACACGTGGTCATCCTCTCGATCGAGACGATGCCCGTTCCCCAGGTCAGCGACGCCGATCGCATAGTGGTCGACGATCTCGGCTACCAGGACGACGGCATCTTCCATCTCGGCGCCCGCTTCGGCTACATCGAACAGCCGGACGTCCCGGCCGCGCTGCGCCTCGCCCCGGGCGCCGGCCTGGAGTGCCCGCTGGAGGTCGAGGACGCCTCCTACTTCCTCTCGACGATCGACCTCCAGGCCGGGGACGCCGCGGGCATGGCCCGCTGGCGCAAGCGCCTCTTCGTCGCCACCTCCCACATCACCGCCGACGCCGCCGAGTACTTCTGCCTGCCGCGGGAGCGGACGCTGATCATCGGCTCGGTTATCGAGGTCTAGGCCAACGACTCGAGTGCCTGGCCGAGCCACTCGATCGACCGATGGGCGAGCTGGCCCCCCCAGCTCACCCGCGCGACACCGAGCTCGGCGAGCTCCAGGACCGACGGGCCGGCCGGGATCCGCACCGCGTTGACCGGACCGGGGTGCTCGGCGACGAAGCGGGCGAGCGCCTCCGGTTCCCAGAGCAGGATCGGGTAGACGCAGTCGGCGCCCGCGTCGGAGTAGGCCCGGGCCCGGCGCAGCGCCTCGTCGACCAGCTCCGCCTGCGATCCCTCCGCTCCGGCCGATGCGGCGCGGACGAAGACGTCGATGCGGGCGTTGACCACCAGCCCGTATTCGCGCCGGGCGGCGGCCTCGCGAACCGCCGCCAGCCACTCGGCGTGGGGCCCGCGGTCGCGCAGCTCGCCCGTGCGGTGGTCGGTGTCCTCGAGGTTGCAGCCGGCGACCCCGATCTCCCGCAGCCGGGCGACAAGGTCCTGCGGGTCCATCCCGTAACCGGCCTCGGCGTCGACGGTGACCGCCACCTTCACGCCCCGCGCGATCCGCGCCGCCGCGGCGAGCATCTCCTCGGCCGGGGCGTCCTCGTGGTCCTCGAAGCCGAGCGCCGCCGCGACGCCGGCGCTGGTCGTCGCGACGACCGGGAATCCGGCCGCCTCGACGGCCCGGGCCGAGGCGACATCCCAGGCATTCGGCAATAGCAGGGGCTTGCCCGGGACGTGGAGCGAGCGAAGCGCGTCGCAGCGGCTGGCGAGATCCGTCATCGAAGTAGAAGAGAGGCTAACCCCAGGAGGGCTCGGAGTTCGGCCGGAAGCTGGTCGTCAGGATCCGCATCCCGCGCGGGCGGGTGACGGTGAAGAGGACGACCTCGGCGACCTCATCGGCGCTCATCATCGAATCCAACTCGGAGTCGCCGTGCTCGCGTCCAGCCCCGATCGCGAACTCGGTGTTGACCCCGCCCGGGCAGACGCAGGTGGCCCGCACCCCCTTCTCGCGCAGCTCGTGATCGAGCGAGCGGGTGAAGCCGAGCTGGCCGAACTTCGAGGCGTTGTAGACCGA
>DASXBC010000069.1:0-11549 GCA_036406355.1 Solirubrobacterales bacterium
AGCTCGAGGCCCGCTGGGTCATGCAGACCTATCCGCGAGCTCCGGTCGAGTTCGTGCGCGGCGAGGGAACGCTGCTGTGGGACACGGAGGGCAGGGAGTACCTCGACCTGCTGGCGGGGATCTCGGTCTGCTCGGTCGGCCACTGCCACCCCGACGTCGTCGAGGCGGTCCGCGAGCAGGCGGGGCGGCTGATGCATACCTCGAACCTCTTCTACACCGGGCCGATGGTGCGGCTCGCCGAGCGGCTCTCGGAGTCGAGCCTCGGCGGCCGGGTCTTCTTCGCCAACTCCGGCACCGAGGCCAACGAGTGCGCGATCAAGATCGCCCGCAAGCACGCCCATGGCCGCGGGATCTCCTCGCCGACGATCGTCAGCTTCGAGCGGGACTTTCACGGTCGGACCTACGGCTCGCTGTCGGCGACACCAGGGCTGGCGGCGAACCCGGCCCTCGGGCCGATGCTCGAGGGCTTCCGCTCGGTGCCGTTCGACGACGCCGACGCCCTCCGCGACGCCGTCGACGACCGAACCGCCGCGGTCCTGATCGAGCCGATCCAGGGCGAGGCGGGGATATACCCGCTGAGCGAGGACTCGCTGCTCGCCGCGCGCGAGGCCTGCGACGCCGCCGGCGCGCTCCTGATCCTCGACGAGATCCAGACCGGGATCGGCCGGACGGGATCGCTCTGGGCCTACCAGCAGACGCCCGTCCACCCCGACGTGATGACCAGCGCCAAGGCGCTCGGGGGAGGGATGGCGATCGGCGCCTGCATCGCGGATTCCGAGGCGGGCTCGGTCCTCGAGCCGGGCGACCATGGCTCGACCTTCGCCGGCGGCCCCGTCGCATCGGCGGCGGCGCTCGCGGTTCTCGACATCGTCGACGACCCGGCGCTGCTCCGCGCCGTGCGGGAGCGCGGCAGGCGGCTGATCGAGGGACTGGCCGCGCTCGACGGGGTCCACGGGGTGCGCGGCCGCGGCCTGATGATCGGCGTCGGACTCGATGACGGCCTCGACTCGGCGGCGATAACCGCCGACCTCCTCGAGCGGGGTGTCGTCGTCAACGCACCCGAGCCGCGGACCCTGCGGCTGCTTCCCCCGCTGACGATCGATGATGCCCAGATCGACCTCGCCGTTGCGCTGATCGGGGAATCGCTCCTAAGCTACCTGCCATGAACGCGGAGCGAGCAAGCATCCACATCTGGTTTTTTGCGCAGCGAGCGAAGCGGGAAGCCTTGTCATGAACGCGAGCAAGCTTCCCCCAAGGCGGGGTGATTCGGACCCCGTGAGCGACGCGGCGGAGCGCCTGGCCGAGATCGTCCGCGCCGCCGAGCGCGCGGCTGCGTCGGTCATCGATGACGCGGAGAGGCAGGCGCAGGGTCGTGTCGACGAAGCGCAGGCGCGGGCCGACCGGATCGTCGCCGACCGGCTGCGGGCGATCGCCGACGAGCTCGACCCCCCGGCGGCGGGGGAGCGGCAGCGGCCGCAGCTGCGGACGGTCGAGGCAGCTCCCGAGCCCTCCGAGGCAGCGACGCGCCGGGCGGGCGAGGCGGGCGCTCGCCTGCTCGCCACCCAGATGGCGGTGTCCGGCGCCAGCCGCAAGGAGATCGAGAACCGGCTTCGCAACGGCGCCGGGATCGAGGATCCGGCGCCTCTGCTCGACGCGATCCTCGGCCCCGAGGAGTAGCGCCCGATGCACGACGACCCGACCCGGGTGATGGGACAGCCACCCGACCCCGATGGCGGCGATGGCCGGCCGCACGGCAACATGCGGCTGCTGGTCGCCGGGCTGATCGCGGTGATCGTCGGGCTGGTGATCGCGATCATCGTCATCGCCGGCGGAGACAACGGCGGCGAATCGTCCTCGGCGCCGGCCGAACTGAGCTCGGAAGTGACCGAAACCACCGAAACGACCGGGACCACCGAAACGACCGAAACCACGGAACCGACGGAACCGAGTACCGAGGAAACGGAACCGAGCACCCCGACGACTCCGACGACGGAAGCACCCGAATCGGGGGAAGAAGGGGGCAGCGGCGGGCTCGAAGTACCTTGAGCGCGGAACGCCGTACGGCGACATATGAGGCCGACCCCGCCGAGGTCAGCCGCGTCCTGCTCCTCTTCTCGGGCGGCCTCGACACCAGCGTGATGCTGAAGTGGATCCAGGAGCGCTACGACGCCGAGGTCGTCTGCCTGACCGTAAACCTCGGCCAGCCGGGCGAGGACTACGCCGTGATCGAGGAGAAGGCGAAGCGGTTGGGCGCGCTCGAGTGCCACGTCGTCGACGCCCGCGAGCGTTTCGCTGAGGACTTCGTCGTCCCGGCGATCAAGGCGAACGCGATCTACGGCCTCGGCTATCCGCTGTTCACCGCGCTCGGCCGGCCGCTGATCGCCGAGCTCGCGGTCGAGTACGCGCGGCGGACCGATTGCGACACGATCGCCCACGGGTGCACCGGCAAGGGCAACGACCAGGTCCGGATCGAGGCCACCGTCGCGACCCTCGCCCCGGAGCTTCGGACGATCGCCCCGGTGCGCTCCTGGGAGATGGGCCGCGAGGAGGAGATCGCCTACGCGCGCGAGCACGGGATCCCGGTCAAGGGCGGGACCGAGACGCCGCCCTACTCGATCGACGACAACCTCTGGGGGCGGTCGTCGGAGGGGCGCTGGATCGAGGACCTGGAACACCCCCCCGAGGACGACGTCTTCCAGCTGGTCACCCGCCCCGAGGAGGCTCCCGACGAGGCGGAGACGATTACGCTCGAGTTCGAGGCCGGCGTTCCCGTCGGCCTCGACGGCGACCGGTTCGAGCTCGTCGAGCTGCTCGAACGCGTCGCCGAGGTCGGGTGCCGGCACGGGGTCGGGATCGTCGACCACATCGAGGACCGGATCGTCGGCCTCAAGGTCCGCGACATCTACGAGGTCCCCGCGGCCGAGATCCTGCTGACCGCCCACGCCGAGCTCGAGAAGCTGGTCGGGACGATCCACCAGAACCAGCTCAAGCCCGACCTCGACCGCCGCTGGGCATACCTCGTCTACGCCGGGCTCTGGTGGGAGCCACTGCGGTCTGACCTCGACGCCTTCATGGATGCGGCCAACGCCCAGGCGACCGGCTCGATCGGGCTCAAGCTCTACAAGGGCAGCGCCCGCGTCGTCACCCGCTCCTCGCCGAACGCGGTCTACGACGCCCAGCTCGCGTCCTTCGCCGAGTCGGGCGGCCTCTTCTCGCAGGCCGCGTCGCCGGGATTCATCGAGCTCTGGTCGTTGCAGTCGCGGATGGCGCACCAAATCCGGCAGCGCCGGGTAGAGGAGGGCTGATGTCCAACAGGATCGGGAAGCTGGCGGTCCGCTACGCGTTCATCTACCTGCGCCGGCGCTACCGGCGCCCGATCCGGCTCGGGATCGGCGTCGCCGCGGTCGGTCTCGGGATCGCCGCCTACTGGGCGACCCGAGAAGTCCCCGAGGGGTAGTCCCGGCCGCAAGATCCGTTGCGGCTTATCGTCGACCTGTGAGGGTTCGCTCACAGTCTTCGTTACCCTCGCCGTCCGCGTGCGGCGAATCTCTGCAATTTCCCTGCTCGTCATGGTCCTGCTCGCCGGCGCCTCGGCGCGCGCGGCCGATGTCGGCACCCTCCAGGGACAGGTCGACCGGGCGCAGGCCGAGGCCGGCGAACTCGCTTCGGAGATCCGCTCGACCCAGGAACAGCTGGGCTCGGCGCAGCGGCGCGCCGAAGCGGCGGCAGCGCGCGAGGAACGGCTGAGCGCGCTGCTCGCGACCGGCGAGGAACGCGCCGCTCGGCTGGCGACGGCGGTCGAGCGGACGCGGCACCACCTAGAGGTCGAGCGGGCACGCCTGCGCCGCGCCCGGCGCGCGCTCGCCCGGCGGATGGTCGCCGTCTACATGAGCGGCTCGCCGGACACCGCGAGCGTGATCCTGGCCTCCTCCGACATCGACGAACTCGCCACCCGCACCGAGTATCTCGAACGGATTCAGTCCTCGGACAACGGGCTCGCCGAGCGGGTCAGGGAGGTGCGCGACGAAGTCAGGGATGGGCTCGAGCGGGTCGCGGCGCTGAAGGCGAGGGTCGACTCCTACGACGAACGGCTCACTGCGGCGCGCGAGGGAATCGCCTCGGTCCGGAGCCGGGCCGAAGCGAGCGCGGCCGAACTCGCCTCGCTGCGGTCGGCCCGCGAGTCCTCCTTGGCCGAGCTGAAATCGAAGATCGGGCAGTGGGTCGGCGAGATCGAGGCGGCCGAGGCGGCGAGCCGCGCCGCGGCCGAAGAAACCGTCGGCCGCTGGCTCGGCGGCCCCTACGCGATCCCGACCTACATCGTGATGTGCGAGTCGGGCGGCGACTACGGTGCGGTCAACTCCTCGAGCGGCGCCGGCGGCGCCTACCAGATCCTGCCCTCGACCTGGGCGCTGTACGGCGGCGATGGCGCGCCGCAGGACGCCTCGAAGGAAGAACAGGACCGGATCGCGGGCGAAATCTGGGCCGATTCCGGCAGCAGCGCCTGGGCCTGCGCGGCCTGAACGCGGCCTGGCGGTCCGAGCTGGCCGCTACGTTTGCGCGAGCTTGCGACTTCCGCCGCCCCATCTGAGCTACGCCAACGTGATGGCGACGATCGCGGTGGTCCTCGCCCTCGGCGGCGCCAGCGCCTACGCCGCCTCGCAGCTCGGCAAGAACGTCGTCAAGTCGCGCAACATCGCGGCCGGCGCGGTGAGGACCAAGGACATCGCGAAGAACGCAGTCAAGCGCTCGAAGATCGCCGGCGGCGCGGTTGACGACTCGCGCCTCGCCAACGCCTCGGTCGGCACCAACAAACTGGTCGGCGGGTCGGTGACCACCGGCAAGCTGGCCTCGGGGTCGGTCACCGAAGCGGTCCTCTCCTCGACGGTGCAGGCCAAGCTGAACACCATCGAAGGCACCGGTGTCGTCCGCGTCGACGCCTCGAACGGGCTCGAAAGCGGGGTTCCGGCCCACAACCTGATCCAGCGCGGGCCGTTCACGGTCTACGCGAAGTGCTTCACCGGCGGCGGCCTGCAGGCGAAGGTCTACGTCGCGAGCAGCGCCGCCGGCGCCCTGATGCTCGGTGGCGGCGCGTCCAACTACACCGGCGGGAGCCCCAACGGGTACCTCGGCCCGAGCACCGCCGAGAGCAAACGGATCATCGGCCAGTCGGGCCTGGTCGTCCCGACCGGGGGCGGAACGCTGGCCGCGAGCGCGACCCTGGTCTTCGGCGCGACCAACATCCAGGTGGGCGTCGTCGGCTTCGTCAAGGGCGCCGAAGTCGCCAGCGAATCCAACAACTACGGCGGCGGCGCCTCGCGCTGCCTGTTCTCCTCCGACGTCATCAACCTCGGCTGACCGGTCCCCCAAACTGGGGAATCTCCGCTCGGACCGCGCGCTTTTCGTGACGGTTACATCTGCCTCGATTGGCATGATCGGCAGCCACCGATGAACGCCGAGCGAGCCAAATGAGCCAGGTCTGTTTCTTGGCGAAGCGACCAAAGCGTGGGGATGTTTGATGAGCAGCGACGCGGCCGTCCATCTCCATGCCCACAGCGAGTACTCGCTGCTCGACGGCGCCTGCAAGATCGACGCGATGGCGGCGCGTGCGGCGGAGCTCGGACAGCCGGCGCTCGGCCTCACCGACCACGGGGTGATGAACGGGGCGGTCGACCTCTACAAGGCCTGCCGGAAGCACGGGATCAAGCCGATCATCGGCCTCGAGGCCTACTTCGTCGACGACCGCAAGGCGGTCAAGGACCAGGTCCGCTATGAGCGCAATCACCTGACCCTGCTGGCGGCCAGCGACGCCGGCTTCGCCAACCTCGTCCAGCTCACCTCGGCCGGCTTCCTCGAGGGCTTCTCGCGCGGCAAGGCCAACGTCGACATGGAACTGCTGGCCCAGCACGCCGAGGGCGTGATCGTCCTCACCGGCTGCCTGCAGTCGCGGTTCTGCCGCCGCCTCGTCGAGGAGCGCCGCGACGACGCCCGCGCCCACATCGACGACCTGATCCAGGCATTCGGTCCCGAGCAGGTCTACTTCGAGGTCCAGAAGAACGGGATCGAAGAGCAGGAGAAGGCGAACCGCGGAATCGTCGAGGTCGCCCGCGAGCTCGGCCGGCCGCTGGTCGGCACCGCCGACGTCCACTACCTGCGGCGCGAGGACTTCGACAACCACGCGGCGCTGCTCTGCGTCCAGACCAAGTCGACCCTCGAGGCGCCGAAGCTGAGCTTCGACACCAACGAGTTCTTCCTCAAGAGCAACGAGGAGATGGCGAGCTCCTTCTCGGAGTGGCCGGAGGCGGTCGCGAGCACGGTCGAGATCGCCGAGCGCTGCAACGTCGAGATCGAGCTCGGCAACCTGCTGCTGCCGCGCTATCCGACCCCCGACGGCTCCGACCCCGAGCAGATGCTGCGCCAGATCGCCGCCGAGGGAATGCGCGCCCGCTACGGCGACCCGATCCCGGCCGAGGCCGCCGAGCGGCTCGAGTTCGAGCTCGGGGTGATCGAGGAGATGGGGTTCTCCTCCTATTTCCTGATCGTCTGGGACTTCGTCCGCTACGCGAAGGAGAGCGGGATCGCGGTCGGCCCGGGGCGCGGCTCGGCCGCCGGCTCGATCGTCTCCTACGCGCTCAACATCACCGACGTCGACCCGCTCGCCAACGACCTCCTGTTCGAGCGTTTCCTCAACCCCGGCCGCAAATCGATGCCCGACATCGACATCGACTTCTCGGTCCGCGGCCGCGAGCGGATGATTCGCTACGTCGGCGAGAAATACGGGCGCGAATCGGTCGCCCAGATCATTACCTTCGGCAAGATGGCGCCGCGGGCCGCGACGCGCGACGCCGCCCGGGTCCTCGGTTACGACTACGCGACGGGCGACCGTCTCGCAAAGCTGATCCCGGAGCCGATCATGGGCCGCAGCCCCTCGTTCGCCGATTGCCTGAAGAGCGGTCAGGAGCTGAAACAGACCTACGACGCGGAGCCCGACGCGAGGCGGATCGTCGACGTCGCCCAGGGCCTCGAGGGGATCATCCGCAACAACTCGATCCACGCCGCGGCGGTGGTGATCGCCGACCGGCCGCTGCAGGAGATCGTGCCGCTGCAGCTGGCCGAGGACCGCAGCGCTCCCGGCGGAGGCAACGGGAACGGGAACGGCGCCAACGGCGGCGGCAAGGCGGAGCGCCAGTACAAGATCGTGACCCAGTACTCGATGGGGCCGATCGAGGAGATCGGGCTGCTGAAGATGGACTTCCTCGGCCTCCGCAACCTCGACGTGATCGAGGACGCGATCGAGATCATCGAGCGCTCGCGCGGCGAGCGGATCGACATCGAGGGCATCCCGATCGACGACCCGCGGACCTACGAGATGCTGGCCGGGGGCGACTCGACCGGCGTCTTCCAGTTCGAGTCCGACGGGATGCGCGACGCGCTGCGCAAGGTGAAGCCGACCGAGTTCGCCGACATCGTCGCCCTCGGCGCCCTCTACCGTCCCGGCGCGATGGCGTACATCCCCGCCTACGCAAAGGGCAAGCAGGACCCCTCCTCGGTCCGCCATTCCGACCCGCGCCTGCGGGCGATCACCGAGGAGACCCACGGCTGCGTCATCTACCAGGAGCAGCTGATGGAGATCGCCCGCTCGATGGCCGGCTTCTCGGGCGCCGAGGCGGACGACCTGCGCAAGGCGATCGGCAAGAAGAAGCGCGACCTGATGGCGACGATGAAGGACAAATTCATGCAGGGGATGGAGGAATCGGGGACCGCGGCCGCGGTCGCCCGTGATCTCTGGAAGCTGAACGAAGCCGCCGCCGACTACTCGTTCAACAAGTCCCATGCCGCCTGCTACGGGCTGATCTCCTACCGGACCGCCTACCTCAAGGCGAACTATCCGGCCGAGTACATGGCGGCCGTGATCTCCTCGGTGATGAACACCAAAGACAAGGTGCCGTTCTTCGTCAACCGCTGCGAGGAGATGGGGATCGACGTCCTGCCGCCCGACGTCAACTCCTCCGACCACAGCTTCGTCGTCAGCGAGAACGCGATCCGGTTCGGCCTCGACGCGGTCAAGAACGTCGGTCACTCGGCGGTGGAGGCGATCCTCCGCGCCCGCGAGGAGGCGCCGATCGCCACGATCTGGGACTTCTGCGAGCGGGTCGACTCGCGCGCGGTCAACAAACGGGCGATCGAATGCCTGGTCAAGTGCGGCGCGCTCGACTCGACCGGGGCGACCCGGCGCGGGATGCTCGAGGCGCTTCCGGCGGCGCAGTCGGCGGGGCAGAAGGCGCAGGAGGACGCCCAGCTCGGTCAGGGGTCGATCTTCGACTTCGCCGAGCCCGGTGCCGGCGAGGAGGCGAAGGCCGCCGCCCACGAGCACCGGCCGCCGATCTCGGCCGCCGAGTTCGACCGCGCGGCGCTGCTCGCGCTCGAGAAGGAGACGCTCGGGACCTACCTCTCATCGCACCCGCTCTCGGAGGTGCGCGAGGCGCTTCGCGCGAGGGTCGATTGCCCGATCGCGGAGCTGGCCCGCAGGCCCGACGGCGCCTGGGTCACCGTCGGCGGGATCGTCACCGAGGCGAAGAAGATCCGGACCAAGAGCGGCACCCAGATGATGTTCGCGACGCTCGACGACGTCGAGGCTCAGATCGAGATGCTGGTCTTCAAGGCCGACCAGTCCGAGAGCGCCGAGGTGATCGCGCCCGACGCCGTCGTCGTCGTCCGCGGCCGGATCGACCACAAAGACCGAGGCGAGACCAAGCTCGTGGTCCAGGATGCCGAGCGCTTCGAGCCCGACCAGGAGGAGATCGCGGCGGCCGCGGCGCCGGTCGGGCCGCTGCGGCTGACGATCGACGCGGCGAGGCTGCAGGACCGGCCGGGCCTGGTCGACGAGCTGAAGGAAGTCCTCGTCCACCACAGGGGCGAGGCCGACGTGCTGGTCGCGATCAGCGGCGGTGAGGGCGGGCCGATGGAGCTGCGACTCGGCGACGGTTACCGGGTGCGCCCCTCCAACGGCCTACGGGCCGAGCTCGACAACGTCCTCGGCCCCGACGCACTGGCCGCCTGAGCCGGCCCTCCCCAGTGCCGTGTCAGCCAACGCACAATCGGTACTGGCGGCTGCAAGCCGTCGCTGCCCGTCGTCCTCCGTCGGCCGAATGCAGCCCAGCATTCGGCCTCCGTGCGTCCTCGGCCAACTCGGCTTTCGCACGCCACAAACAGATCGACGTCGGCTGACGCGGCACTAGACTTTGCACATGCCGGCAATCCGCGAGAAGACGGGCGAGTGCCGTCAGTGCCGCGCCTTCTGCGACAAGATGATCGAGCCCCGCGGCTGCATCGAGCTCGGCTGCCGGTACCTCTACAGCTACGTCGACGCCCTGACCGGCGCCCAGTACGTCGGTTGCATGCAGGAGGTGTTCGGGGCGAAGGTCGAGCTCGATGCCGTGCTGCAGCCGGGCGGGTTCGGCGGCGTGAAGATGACCGGCGACGGTCTGCCGCACTGCCAGTTCTCGGTCGAGCGCGCGTACGAGGGCGCCGGTTCCGGCTACGACTGCGTCAACCGCCGTTTCTTCGACTGCTCAGACGGGGGGCAGGAGGGCCTGCGGGCCTTCGACCTGCGCGACGTCTGAGGCCCTTCCTGCCTTACACGATTCCGTGTACTATCCCGCGACCCCTCAGGGCGGGCACGGCCCGGCCCCTCAGGCGGGCAGGAATCAAATGAGCGACCAGAGTGCGGCAGTGGCAGAGGCGGAAGAGCTCGTCGCGGAGGCGAGTGGCGGCGGCGCGAGCGCAGACGGCCCGAAGTTCACGCTCGAGCTGAACCAGGACCAGAAGGACATCCGCGATTGGGTCCATGGCTTCGCCGAGAACGTCGTCCGCCCGGCGGCGTCCGAGTGGGACGAGCGCGAGGAGACGCCGTGGCCGGTGATCCAGGAGGCGGCCAAGATCGGCCTCTACGGCTTCGAAGGCCTCGCCCAGTTCTGGGCCGACGAGACCGGGCTGACCCTGCCGCTCGTCAACGAGGAGCTCTTCTGGGGCGACGCCGGCATCGGGATGAGCATCTTCGGCACCTCGCTGGCGGTCGCCGCGATCTTCGGGCAGGGAACCCCGGAGCAGTTGGGTGAGTGGATCCCGCAGTGCTTCGGCACCGCGGAGGAGCCGAAGGTCGCGGCCTTCTGCTCCTCGGAGCCGGACGCCGGCTCCGACGTCTCGGCGATCCGCACAACCGCGAAGTACGACGAGGCGAAGGACGAGTGGGTGCTCAACGGCCAGAAGGCGTGGGCGACCAATGGGGGAATCGCCGACGTCCACGTGGTCATCGCGACCGTCGATCGGGAGCTCGGCTCTCGCGGCCACGCCGCCTTCGTCATCCCTCCGGGAACCGAGGGGTGCGAGCAGGGCGCGAAGGTCAAGAAGCACGGCCTTCGCGCCTCGCACACCGCCGACGTCCACCTCGACGAGTGCCGCGTACCCGGGGCCTGCCTGCTGGGCGGGAAGGAGAAGCTCGAGGAGCGGCTCGCCCGGGTCCGCGAGGGCAAGAAGTCGAAATCGCAGGCGGCGATGCAGACCTTCGAGGCGAGCAGGCCGACGGTCGGGGCACAGGCGCTCGGAATCGCCCGCGCGGCCTACGAGTACGCGCTTGAGTACGCCAAAGGGCGCCGGCAGTTCGGCCGCGCGATCATCGAGAACCAGGCGATCGCCTTCGCCCTCGCCGACATGAAGACGGAGATCGACGCCGCCCGCCTGCTGGTCTGGCGGGGGGCATGGATGGGCCGCACCGGCCAGCCCTTCGAAAACGCCGAGGGGTCGATGGCCAAGCTGAAGGCCGGCGAGGTCGCCGTCCGGGTCACCGAGCGGGCGATCCAGATCCTCGGCGGCAACGGCTACACCCGCGAGTTCCCGGTCGAGCGCATGAACCGGGACGCAAAGATCTACACGATCTTTGAGGGTACGTCCGAGATTCAACGCCTGGTCATATCGCGGGCGATCTCCGGCATGCAGATCAAATAAGCCCGCGGGCCTTGAGGCCCGCCTTTCGCAGGCGCCTGGCGGCCTGGACTTCTTTCCGGTCCGGGCCTTTTCTCTTCGGCCCGGGAGTCTCCAGGGTCGCCGGCAGGCCCTCGAAGCGGGGCTCCGAGAGGAAGGCGGCGAGGCCTCCCTTGCCCATCTCGCCCTTGCCGACGTTGGCGTGGCGGTCGCGGCAGGAGCCGAGCGGCGCCGCGGCGTCGTTGACGTGCAGGCAGCGCAGCCGCTCGAGGCCGACCTTCCTGTCCGCTTCGTCGAGCACCTCCGAGAGGCTCTCCTCGTCGGTGACGTCGTAGCCCTGGACGAAGAGGTGGCAGGAGTCAAGGCAGAGGCCGAGCCGCTTGCCGCCGCCGGCCAGCTCGATCAGCGTCGCCGTCTCGTCGAAGTCGCGCCCGAGCAGCCCTTTGTGGCCGGCGGTCTGCTCCAGAAGGAGCGGGCAACGATCGCTGGCTTTCAGCGCCGCGGCGATCACCTTGGCGGCCCGTTTCATCGAGGGCCCCAGCGCCTCGCCCTTCTGGGCGCCGGGGTGAAGG
>DASXBC010000070.1:0-29215 GCA_036406355.1 Solirubrobacterales bacterium
CCAATCGGTCGAGGTCCTGCGTCACAGGTTTGCCGAGCTCACCGACTGGCGCCGCCAGGTCCGCGAGCACAAAAACGAGCTGGCGATCGGAGCCGCCGTGGTCGGCTTCGCGATCGGCGGTTTCCTCGCTCTCCGCCGCCGAAGGTAGACAGCGCCGGCCCCGGACGCGGGAGAGAGGACCAGTCCATATCTGCCTCTTCTGGTCCGAGCGGGAGCAGAGGAGGCGGCGCCTTATTCCAGGACGGCCGTCGTCACGGAGCCGACGCCGAGCAGGCCGGGGCCGGCATGGGCGCCGATCACCGGACCGACCTCGGAGATGAACGCCGGCTCGCAGCCGAAGATCTCGCGGCAGTCGTCGGCGAGGGTTCCCGCCGCCTCGGAGTCCTGGATGTACTGGACGACCCAGGCGTCGGCACCCGACTCGTGACGCTCGCGCGCGTATTCGCGCAGCCGCTCGATCGACCGCGAGCGGGTCCGGACCCGCTCGATCGGGGTGATCTCGTCTTCGAGGGTGAGGATCGGCTTGATCTTCAGCGCCGACCCGATCCAGGCGCGGGCGCCGCCGATCCGGCCGCCTCGTCGCAGGTACTCGAGGGTGTCGATCGCGAACCACATCTTCAGCTCCTGGCGGGCCTGCTCGGCGCGCGCAACCGCGCTCCCGCCGTCCGAGCCACCCGCTGCCGCAGCAGCGGCGGCCAGCGCGCAGAGCCCCATCCCGCCGCAGGCCGATCGCGAGTCGTAGATGTGGATCCGCTCGCCGCCCTTGTCTTCGGCGATCAGCCGCTCGCGGGCCTGGCCGGCGGCCTCGAAGGTCCCTGAGATCCCCGATGAGATGTGGATCGAGGCGATTTCGCGCCCGGCGGCCAGCAGCTGCTCGTAGACCTGAACGAAGTCGCCGATCGACGGCTGCGACGTGGTCGCGGCGCTTTGCGAGGCGCGCAGCTGCTCGTAGAAGGCGGTGTAGTCGGTGATCTCGGCCTCCGGCTTCTGATCGCCGTCGATCGAGACGTAGAGGCTGATCAACTCGATCCCCCGCTCGGCGATCAGCTCGCTCGGCAGATAGCACGTCGTATCGCAGACCACCGCGGTCTTTGCTCCCTCGGCCAAGGTCGCGATTCTCTCAGAAGGTCGTGGGAGACGGGGCAGCTACACTTTGTGAAGTGACCGACACAGCGAAAGAGGCGATCACCCTCAGCGACCAGGCCGTCGCCAAGATCGGCGAGCTGCTCGGCGGCCAGGACGACTCCGAGGGCCAGGCCCTGCGGGTCGCCGTCCGCGGCGGCGGCTGCTCCGGCTTCCAGTACGCGCTCGCCTTCGACCGCGCCAAGGACGACGACCACGTCTTCGAGGTCGAAGGCGTCTCGGTCGTCGTCGACAAGGTCAGCATGCAGTTCGTCTTCGGTTCCGAGGTCGACTACGTCGAAGGTCTCCAGGGCGCCGGCTTTCAGGTCAACAACCCGAATGTCGTCGCCGCCTGCGGTTGCGGTTCCTCCTTCCAGGTGAAAGAGGACGCTGCCGAGCGGGCCACCGTCTGAAGTAGCCGAGCACGCGCCCGAAACAGACGTAGGATTGCGCCGCCAGTCCAACCGCAAGGAGGAGCGCAATGCACGCACGTGTCGTTCGATTCACCGACGTGACCAACGAGCGGATCGCGGAGATCGTGTCCCAGGTCGAGACTCAGGACCCGCCGCCCGGCATCGACCCGACCGGCATGGAGCTGTTCTTCGACGAGGCGCAGGGAACCGCGATATTCGTCGGCTTCTTCGCGACCGAGGAGAAGATGCGCGAGGCAAGCGCGGCATTCGAGGCGATGGACGCTTCCGAGACGCCCGGCTCACGAGCCTCCGTGGATCTCTGCGAGATCAAGCTGCAGCGCTCGCTTTAGCGAGCTCGCGACCGCTATTCGATCTGCAGCGGCGGCGACTGCGCGGGTGGCGTCGCCTGCAGGGCGCTCGGCGGTTGCTCGACCCCAAGTGCCTCGGCCAGCTCGCCCGACTCGTACATCTCCTCGACGATGTCGGCGCCGCCGACCAGCTCGCCGTTGACGTAGAGCTGGGGGAAGGTCTGCCAGTCGGAGATCTCCGAGGTGACGTCGCGAAGGGGCTGCAGTACGGGGAGGACGTCGATCGCCCCGTATTCGACGTCCATCGTGTCGAGGACCTGCACCACCCGCATCGAGAACCCGCAGCGGGGCGCTTCCGGGGTGCCTTTCATGAACAGCAGCACCGGGTGGCCGGCGATCAGCTCCTCGACCTTGCTTTTCAGCTGGGGATCGGACATCGGGGTTGAAGCGTAGCGACCTCGGCCCGCCTACCCGTCTCCCTGCCGGCGAAGCGTCCTGATCGAGAGGGCGTGGATCTGGCCGTCCTCGAAGCGCTCGACCACCGCCGCCCTGACGAGGCGGTGCTGGTCGATCCGCGAGAGCCCCTCGAATTGGGAGGCGGCAACCGTCGCCCGCAGGTGGTCGCCGGCACCGGTCTCGTCGATCACCTCGACCTCGGCGCCGGGGAGCGCCGCCTCGATCATCGACTTGATCTCCGCCAGGTCGGCCATCGGGCGCGATTCTACGAGTTGCCAGGCGCGGTCTAGGATCGGGTCGTGGCGTGGGAAGAGATTCGGTTCGGGGCGGGTCCCGACAGGTGCGTCGGACGCCTATTCCGCCCCGACTCCCCCGATCGGAGCCTGGCGTGCGTCGTCATGGGCTCGGGCTTTTCCTGCGTTCGCGACCAAGGCCTCGACGCCTTTGCCGAGCGCCTCGCGGCGGCCGGGTACGCAGCGCTCGCGTTCGACTACAGGCACTGGGGTGAGAGCGATGGCGAGCCGCGTCAGCTGTCGATCGCAGGCAGGCAACGCGCCGACTGGCGATCTGCGGTCGCCTATGCAGCCGACGAGAAGGACATCGACTCCTCGCGAATCGCGCTCTGGGCCTACTCGCTTGGGACCGGCCACGCCCAGGCGCTTGCCGCGGGCGGCCTCGAGGTCGCGGCGCTGGTCTCCGTCGCCCCGCTCCTCAACGGCAGGAGCAGCCTCCTTCATATCGGCGGCCCGCGTCACGTGGCGAGGTTGACAGGGGCCGGATTGCGCGACGCTGCCAGGGCGCTTCGCAGGGCAGATCCCTACCGGATCCCCGCGATCGGCGAGCCCGGCTCGCTATCGGTGATCAACAGCCCGGACACCGTTGACGGCTTCGCGGCGATAACCCCGGCGGGCTCGAGCTGGCGAAACGAGGTCTGCGCCCGCGTCGCCCTCAGGCCTCCGTACAACCTGGTCAGGAAAGTCGGCAGGATCAGGTGCCCGGCCCTCTACTGCGTCTTCGAGGACGATGACGTCAATCCGCCCGCGCTGGGGCGGCGTGCCGCTCAACTGACCCCCCGCGGGGAGCTCCGCGAATATCCGGGCGGGCATTACTCGGCGTTCTCCGAGGAGGTCTTCGAGCGCCTTGTCGACGATGAGGTCGAGTTCCTCGGCCGCCACCTCGGGACGGCGAAATCGGCCCAGCC
Source organism: Solirubrobacterales bacterium (assembly GCA_036406355.1). GTDB lineage: Bacteria > Actinomycetota > Thermoleophilia > Solirubrobacterales > 70-9 > VRUE01. The sequence continues at coordinate 3,501 of DASXBC010000070.1, forward strand.
CGCGGGCTAGCCGGAGATCTTCTCGCCGAGGGCGTCGAGCATCTCCTCGACCCTGACGAACTTGACCCGGGGCCGCCCGTGCGGCTCGCCGCGGCCGACCTCGGCCTCGTCGATCGCTTGCCAGTCCTCGAAGCTGACGAAGCGAACGCCGCGACCAGCGAGCAGCTCCTCGACCGAAGCCGGATCGGGATCGGAGGGGTCGAGCAGGCTCCCCGACTCGACGTCGGCAAGCAGGTGGCGGACGGTCTCGAGCGCGTCTTTCTTGTTCGTGCCGATCACCCCCGAGGGGCCGCGCTTGATCCAGCCCGCCGTGTAGTGGCCGATCTTGTGGCCGCCGTCGTGGGAGTCGAGGACGCGGCCGCCCTCGTTGAGGATCAGGCCGCGGCCGTCGTCGAACGGAACGCCCTCGATCGGGATGCCCGTGTAGCCGACCGAGCGCAGGATCAGCCCGCACTCGAGCTCCTGGCGCTCGCCGCTGTCGCGGGCCCGCAGCGACCCGCCGTCCTCGACCAGCTCGTTGCGGCCGATCACGATCTTCTCGACCCGGCCGTCGCCGTCGACCCCGACCGGCGAGGAGAGGAACCGCAGGACGATCCGCTTCCGCTTGTCCTCCGGCTGCCGTCGGGAGAACTCGCGCAGGGTCTCGACGTTGACCCGGGTCGTCTTGTCGGCCTCGTCGGACTCGAGGAAGGCGGCGCTCGCCGGGTCGAGCTCGACCTCGGCCGGGTCGACGACGACTTCGGCGTCCTCCATCTCTCCGAGCTCCTGGATCTCGGGATTGGTGAAGGCGGCCTGCGCCGGGCCGCGCCGGCCGAGGACGACGATCTCGCGGATCTGGCTGCGGTCGAGCGCCTCGATCGCGTGGTCGGCGGTGTCGGTCTCGCGCAGCTCGGCGTCGGTGAGGGCGAGCATCCTGGCGACGTCCATCGCGACGTTGCCGTTGCCGATCACGACCGCCCGATCGCAGCTGAGGTCGAACTGCTCCTCGCAGTAGTCGGGGTGGGCGTTGTACCAGCCGACGAACGCGGTGGCCGCGTGGCTCCCGGGCAGCTCTTCGCCCGGGATCCCGAGACGGCGGTCGGTCTCGCAGCCGACCGTGTAGACGATCGCGTGGTAGAGGCGCTCGAGGTCCTCGACCTCGATGTCGTGGCCGACCTTGACGTTGCCGAAGAAGCGGAAGCCCTCGCGGCCGGCCGTCTTCTCGTAGACGCGGATCACCGACTTGATCTTCGGGTGGTCGGGGGCGACGCCGCCGCGGACCAGCCCGAACGGGGTGGGGAGGCGGTCGAAGAGGTCGACCTGGGCATGCGTCGAGTCGTCCTTGAGGATGTGCTCGGCGGCGTAGAAGCCGGAGGGACCGGCGCCGACGATCGCCACCCGGACGGGATTCTCTGGTGTTCCGATCTTGGTCATCTGGAAATTCTGCGCTTCCGCGGGACGCGGAAGGATAGGGAACGCGCGTTCGCTAGGTCGCAGCAGGGACCGCGCTCGGCGTCCCGTCGAGGGCGTCGAGGGCCTTGCGGGGCGACATCGCGACGCAGGTGAAGATCGGGGTCTCGCGCTCGGTGTAGGCGCTCGACTCGGTCGGGCGCAGCTCCTGGACGAGATCGAGGAACTCGCCGGGGTCGTCGGCCTCGAAGGCGACGACGAACTCCTGGTCGTCGAGGCCGAAGGAGTAGGTGGTGTTGATCGTGATTTCGGGGTGGCGGCGGCCGACCTCGATGTGGCTTTTCATGATCCGGCCGCGCTCCTCGTCGGCCAGCCCGTACCAGCGACGCTGCTTGACCATCGGATAGAGGAACAGGTACCTGCGCTCGGAGACGCAGATCTCGGGCCGCGCCGCCTCGTCGGAGTACTGAGAGCGTTTCGTCATCGAGAGATAGGAGTAGGGGGTCGTCGCCCATTTCGCGAGCCCGCTCTGGCCGAGGACGACGTGAAAAGTGTGGAGGTCGTCCAGGTTGGGGCTCTGGGTCAGCACCAGGAGGTCGACGTCGCCGCGCGTTCCTATGGTTGAGTAGGCGCGGAGCGAGCGGTCGAGGGCGAAGTCCTCGCAGGCGGCCAGGAACTCGCGCTTGTCGGCGGCCCGCATCTCGGCGTCGCGGCGGCGCCACTCGGGGTCGATCTTGAAGAAAGTGAACTTGGCGAACGTACGGTCGGCCATCGGGATCACGATAGCGGTCGTCGTATGTGGCGGGCCGGGGGTCGGGTGGGGGCCCTCACTCAACTTTTCCGGTCTGGCGGAGGCGGCCGTCCAAAAGCCGGTCGGCGGAAAAGTGCAAGCCGCTCAGACCCCCATCCGACCCCCGGCTCCCCGCGTGACGGTCGCGTTCGTACCCCGTGGGACCACCCCGAAGCAGCTGGCGCGGGCGGGCTTTTCGCCGGGGCTGATGAGCGCCGGCCTCGGGAGCGTCCCGGCGGAGCAGACCTATCTCGACATCGGGCAGGGAAATCGGGTCTTCGACTCGCTCTACGACCCCTCGGATCTGCCGCCCGGCAGCGACTGCCGGGTGTCGACCTTCGAGGCGATCAAGCGACGCGCCGAATCGGCTCCGGCGGAAATCGTGCCCCACCTGCTCACTGATGAATTGTTCGGGCCGGGCGGGGTGGTGGTCTTCGCCAGCGGCCCGTCGTCGTGCGCATTCGGGATCTTCAGAGGGCCGGTGGGTACGGGCGACAACGGGTCCCTCGTGGTGCTGAATGGTTCTCTGACCCGGGCCGCGGCTCAGGGAAAGCGGTCGAAGCTTGTGATCGCGATCGAGAAGCCGCCCCCCGCCAAGGACGCGCAGCTCGCGATCGGCATCGCCGGACCGGGCTTCGACGGCAACCTGACCTCCGACAGCACTCGTCTCGACGGCTACGTCCTCTCGACCGACCTCGCCCCGACGATTCTCGATTTCTTCGGCGTCCCGGTCCCCGACGAGATGTCCGGTCAGCCGATCCGATCGGAGGGCGATGTCGATCCCGCCGCGGTCGAATCGCTCGGCAGTCGGATGGCGGTCATCTCCGAGCGCCGCGGCCCGGTGATCGGGTTGGCGCTGCTGGTCTGGTTGCTCAGCCTTGCGGCGATCGTCGCAGTGGCGCGCGCCGGAAGCGCGACCCGCGGGGCGGTCCGGGTCGTCGGCCTCAGCGTCGTCTACCTGCCTCTCGTCCTGCTGATCGGCGCGGCGATCGAGCCCAGCCGTGCGGTCGAAACGGCACTGACAATCGTGATCGCGCCACTCCTTGCGTACCTGACTGTCCGCCTCGCGACCGGCTACAGGGCGCTGGCGGCTGCCAGCGGTCTCACGGTCGCCGCCTGTGCCATCGACGTCATCGCCGGCTCGCCGCTCACGGCGCTCTCGCTGCTCGGTCCCGATCCCGGCCTCGGCGTCCGCTTCTATGGGATCGGCAACGAGCTCGAGTCGCTGCTATCGGTGCTGGTGATCGGCGGCACCGGAGCGGCGCTGGCCGGCTACCTGCCGCGGCTGCCGCGAGAGCGCGCCGCCGCGGCGTTCCTCCTCATCGGCCTGGTCCTCGCGTTCGTGTTCGCCGCCGGCCGCTTCGGCGCCGACGTCGGTGCCGCGATCGTCCTCCCGTTTGGGGCCGCGGTCGCGGCGGCCGTGATCGGCGCCCGCGGCATCCGGTCGGCGCTCCTGATCGTCGCCGCCCCGGTCGCGGCGGTCGGGCTCCTTGCGCTGATCGATCTCGCCAGCGGGGCCAACTCGCACCTGACGCGATCGGTGCTCGACGCCGGCGGCCTCCATCAGGTCGGCGAGGTCGCCCAACGTCGCCTCGAGCTCTCAGCACATAGCTTCGCCCGCCCGGTCGTCTATCTGTTCATGCCGCTCGTGATCGCGGTAGCGGCGGCGGCCTATCTCGGCCGCGACCGGATCGCGGCCTGGCTGCGCGAGGTCCCGGCGATGCGGGCGGGGATGATCGGCGCCCTCGGTGCAGTACTGATCGGCGCCCTCGCGAATGACTCCGGCGCGCTGGTGATCGAGATCGGAGCCGCCTACCTGACCGCTTTCCTCGGGTTCGCCTGGGCGGAGAGCTGACGCACATCCGTCACATAGGGGGTCTGGGCCGATCGATCCTCTACGCTGTGGGCCCGTGCGGATTGCTCTCGTCTCGCCATATTCCTGGTCCTATCAGGGAGGCGTGAACAGGCACGTCGAGGCACTTGCCGAGGAGTTCCTCGGCCGTGGTCATCACGTGCGCGTTCTTGCCCCCGTCGACCCCCCTGACCGGCTCAGCCGGGTGCTCCACCGCGCCTCGGCGGAAGCGATCGAGATCCCCGACTACCTCGTTCCCCTCGGGCGCACGGTCGGATTCTCAGCCAACGGGGCCGTGTCCAACCTCGCCGCCTTCCCGGCGGGCGGGGTCGTGGCGCCGCGGCGCGAGCTGCGGCAGGGGCGCTTCGACGTCATCCATATTCACGAGCCGCTGGTTCCACTGGTCGGCTGGAACGCGGCGCTCGGAGCCGAGGTCCCGGTGGTCGGCACCTTCCACGCCTACTCGACGAAGCCGGTCCCAAACCACATCGCGACTGCGCTCGGAGCCCGGCGGGTCTTCAACCGCCTCTCGGCGCGGATCGCGGTCTCCGATGCGGCCGCCTGGACCGGCAGGCGCTGGTTCGGCGGTCGCTACGAGGTCGTCCCCAACGGCGTCGACATCGACGCGGCACCGCGCGGTCCGAAGCCCGCCGGCGAAGAGCTGCGGGTGCTGTTCGTCGGTCGCCCGGAGGAGCGCAAGGGCCTGCCGATCCTCCTCACCGCGTTCGGGGCCCTTACCGAGCACGTGCCTTGCCGGCTGACGGTGATCGGCGCCGAGCGGGCCGACGTGCTCCGTTATCTGGCCGACCCGGAGACGATGGACCACATCGACATTCGCGGTCGGGTCTCCGGCGAGCGCCTCTGGCAGGAGCTCCACGACGCTGACGTCCTCTGCGCGCCCTCCCTCGCCGGCGAGAGCTTCGGGATGGTCCTGACCGAGGCGTTTGCCGCCGGAACGCCGGTGATCGCCTCCGCCATCGCCGGCTACAGCGACGTCGTCACCGACGGCGTCGATGGGGTCCTGGTCCCGCCCGGCGACCCTCAGCGCCTTGCGGAGGAGCTCCAGCGAGCCCACCACGAGCCCGAGCGGCTCGCGGCGATGGGGCGTGCCGCGCGCGAGAGTGCCCAGCGCTACGCCTGGCCGCGCATCGCCGATCGCGTCACCCGCGTCTATGAGCGTGCGATCGAGGCGCCGGTCCCCGTCACGAGGTCCGAACGCGCGGCCCACTGGGCGGGCCTGCGGCCCGCCGACGGCGGCCCGCCTGCACCACCGCAGAGGCTTCCCTCTCCCGATCCGCCGCTTGCGGCCGGGGGCAGCCGCGGCCGCCGAATCGCGCGGCGGGCGGGGCTCGCGGTCGCCGGCGCTCTCGGCATCGGGCTGACCGCTCTCGCGGCGCAGAAGATCGGCGTCGACCAGGTCGTGGCCAGCATCGTCCGCTCCGATATGTCCTGGGTCCTGATCGCCTGCGCACTGATGGCGCTGTCCCTCTTCTTCCGTGCCGCCTCCTGGTACTGGATCGTCCGCGCGGCCTTGCCGAATCGCTCGGTCCGCCGCCGTGACGTGACCTCGGCGACGATGATCGGCGTGCTGATGTCCGCGACCCTGCCGGCGCGCCTCGGCGAGCCGGCGCGGGCGATGGCCCTCTCGCGGCGGACAGGCCGGATGCGGGAAACTTTCCCGGTCCTGCTCGGGACCCTGGTCTCGCAGACGATGCTCAACCTCTTCGCGCTGCTGCTGCTCGGGGCGATCATCGTCTCGACCACCGACCTCTTCCACTCCGGCACCCAGAAGATCTTCGTCTTCAGCCTGGTGCCCTTCGGGGTGCTCCTCCTCGTCCTCCTGGCGCCGATGCTGATGCGGCGCAACGGCAACGGCCGCCTCGCCCGCATCGCCGACGCCGCCCACCGGGCGCTGCTTCAGGTCCGGGCGGGACTGAGCGTCTTCCGCACGCCGCGCCGCGGTCTTGCCGCCGCCACCGCCCAGTTCACGGCCTGGGCGATCCAGCTCACGGCCTGTTGGGCCCTCTTCACGGCACTCGGCCTCAACCACATGGCCGGGATCGGGGCCGCCGCCGCGGTCCTCTTCGCGGTCAACGTCACCGCCGTCGTGCCGGCCACTCCCTCCAACATCGGCGTCTTCCAGCTCGCTGTGGTCAGCGTCCTCCACACCGGGTTCGGGATCGGCACCGCCGACGCGCTCGCCTACGGAGTGATCCTGCAGGCGGTCGAGATCGCCACCGCCGTCGTCTTCGGCCTGCCGGCGCTGGTCCGCGAGGGTTTGACCTGGAGCGACCTCCGCGTCCAGGCTCTTTCCGCAGCGCCGGTCCGACTCGATCCGAAGCCCCGGCCGCGAGCTCGCGAGCGCGAGGGCGTCCGGATCTAGCCCGAACTCGACAGGATCCGGAGGATCCTGTCGACGACAGCCCGCGGTTCGTCCTCCAGCTGTGCCCAGGTAACGCGGATCACCCTGTATCCGGCGGCGACGAGGAGCTGGTCTCGCCACCTATCCCGATTGAATGCGGGGGCTGTTGCGTGGGTCTCCGCGCCGTCGGTTTCGACGACGAGGCGGCGCTCAGCCCAGAGGAAGTCGACCTCCAACCGGGCCCAATCGAGATCCAGCCTCCTATTCGTCTGCGGCAGGGGAATACCGCGCTCGACAAGGCGCGGCCACAGCTTCGCCTCGAGTCTGCTGCGCAGGGACGGAAGCTCCTCGCCCGCAACCCGCCATGGCGCCAGAAGGCGCCGCAGCCTCGGGCCTCCGCGCCGACGGCGGCGGGATAGAACCCTGTCGATTGCCCGGACATCGAGCGAGCGTTGAACGCCCGCCTCCTCAACCAGGCTACGAATCGTTGCTGCCCCGACACTTCCGGCAAGGTCCACGAGTGTGCGGGAGACCGTCGTGCAAGGGATCCCGTGGCGAGAGGTCGCCTCGTCCGGACCCGGAACCGGCACGCGATGCCAGCGGATGCCGTCGATTCCTCGGCCCCGCTCCCCCGCGCTGATCACGTGTATCAGGGCGGGCGGCCTCTCGCTCAACCCGAGCAGCGCAGCCGCGGATCCGTGCGAGACGAGCGTCCTGGGGCCGCAGGCCAGGACGGCGGCCTGCATCGGCCCGAGATTGCCGAGGGCCGTGTGCCCCACCGCAAACGTCCCGCGAAACAGCGGGGTGAGGAAGCCGACCTCGGTCGCGTACGTGACCTGCCCGTCACTGAGGCCGAGCGCACGGAGCTGGCTGCGCGAAACCACTCCGTGCTGGCGTGCCGCCAGGTCTCCGATCGCGGCAAATCGCCTTCCGGTGTGAGAAATGCCGGATATTTCGACAGAAGTCCCACCGGAAGCGGAATCGCCCCCGGCGGACCCGCCGCCGGCCGACGCTACGCCTCGACCGGGGTCTCCTCGGGCTCCTCGTCCGGCTCGGACTCGGGCGGCAGCTGGCCGCCGCGCTCGGTGCCTGCGATCAGCTCGTCGCCGGATTTGCCCTCGGGGATGAAGCCCGACTTCATCCCGAAGTAGACCGCCTGGGGGTGATGGGCGACGATCGCGACCGTCGACTGCTCCGGCGTCACGGCGAAGCCGTCCGAGAGGGTCATCCCGATCTGCTCGAGGTCGAGCAGGCGCCAGACCTTCTCGTGCTCCGACTGGTCCGGACAGGCGGGATATCCCCACGAGTAGCGCCGGCCCTGGTCGAGGTCGATGCCGAGCCCACGGCGGACCTCGGAGTGCAGCCACTCCGCCAGGCCCTCGGCCGACTGCACCCCGAGGCCGTGGACGTAGAGCTGCTCGGCGAATTCGCCGTCGCGCTCGAGCCGCTCGATCAGCTCGGTGACCTCGGGCCCGACCGTCACCCCCTGTAGGGCGACGACGTCGCGCTCGCCGGAGTCGATCGGGCGGTAGAAGTCGGCGAGGCAGATCCGGTCGTGCCTGGGCTGGCGCGGGAACACGAGCCGCTCCAGCTCACGGTCAGGGTCTTCAGGGTCGAAGACAACCAGCTCGTTGCCATCGGCGTTGCAGGGGAAGTACCCGAGGCGGACCCGGGGATGGAGGTAGTCCTGCTCGCGCCACATCCGCTCGAGGCGGTGGGCGAAGCCCTCGTCCTCCTCGGTGCCCTCGACCAGCTCCCGCCAGGCCTCGCCCTTCACGCCTTTGCCGCCCCAGTGAAGCTTGTAGAGGACGTGGCGGTCGAGGTAGGGGAAGACGTCGTCGAGGTCGACCGGCAGCTCGCGCACGCCCCAGAACGGAGGCGCCGGAACCGGGTTGTCGGTGCGGGCGGCGGAGCGAACGCTGTCGTCGCTGGTCGGCGGCGAGTCGTCGACCTCGACCGGCTTCTCCCGCAGCTGCTTGGCCTCGGCGCGGATTCGCTCGACCAGGGCCGAACGCGCCTCCTCGTCGACCAGCGCGTCCATCGTGTCGAGGCCCTGGAACGCGTCCTTGCAGTAGAAGACGCCCGGGCCGTAGACGTCGTCGGACTCCTTCCCATGCGGGTAGAGAGTGCGGCGACCGAAGTCGCGGTTGATCGCGGCGCCGCCGATCAGGACCGGGAATGGAAGATCGCGCTGGTGCAGCTCCTGGACGCAGATCGGCATCTGCTTCGAGGTCGAGACCAGCAGCGCCGAGAGGCCGATCGCATCGGCCTCGTGCTCGACCGCGGCGTCGATTATCGCGTCGACCGGCACCTGCTTGCCGAGGTCGATCACCGTGTAGCCGTTATTGGTCAGGATCGTGTTGACGAGCGACTTGCCGATGTCATGGACGTCGCCGAAGACCGTCGCGATCACGACCTTGCCCTTGGTATGGCCCTCGATCCGGTCGAGGTAGTTCTCGAGCTGGGCGACGGCGCGCTTCATCACTTCGGCCGACTGCAGGACGAAGGGCAGGATCAGTTCGCCGGCGCCGAATTTGTCGCCGACCTCCTTCATCGCCGGAAGCAGGACCTCGTTCAGGGTCGGGACCGCGCCGATCTTCTCGACCGAGCGGTCGATCCACTCCTCGACCCCGTCCTTCTTGCGGCGCAGGATGTGCCAGTGGAGCGCCTCCTCGGGCTCCATCCCCTCGGTCGGGTCGCCGGACTCCTCCGCCGCCTCCTCCCCCTTCGACTCGAAATGGGCGATGAAGCGCTCGAGCGCGTCGTCGCGGCGGTTGAAGACGAGGTCGTCGGTCAGCTCCCGCTCCTCCTCGGATATCTCCGAGTAGGGGGTGATGTGGTTGGGGTTGACCATCGCCAGATCGAGCCCGGCCTCGACGCAGTGGTGGAGGAAGACGGAGTTGAGGACGGCGCGCGCCGGCGGCGAGACGCCGAACGAGACGTTGGAGACGCCGAGCGAGGTCTTGACGCCGGGGATCTCGGCCTTGATCCGGCGGATCCCCTCGATCGTCTCGACCGCGGACGGCCGCCACTCCTCGTCGCCCGTCGTCAGGGTGAACGTCAGCGCGTCGAAGATCAGAGCCTCGGGCTCGAGCCCGTGCTCGCCGCAGACCAGGTCGCGGATCCGCTTCGCGATCTCGACCTTGCGCTCGGCCGTCTTCGCCATCCCGACCTCGTCGATCGTCAGCGCGATCAGCGCCGCGCCGTGGGCCTTCGCGAGGGGGCCGACGATGTTGGCCTTGTCGGGGCCGGCCTCGAGGTTGACGGAGTTGACGATCGCCCGGCCCGGGATCTGCTCGAGCGCCGCCTTGATCACCTCCGGTTCGGTCGAGTCGACCTGGATCGGCGCCGGCTGGGTCAGCGAGACCCGTTCGACCACCGCCTGCATCTGCTCGTCCTCGTCGGCGCGCTCGGTCAGGGCGACGCAGATGTCGAGAACGTGGGCGCCGCCTTCGACCTGGTCTTCGGCGACCTGGACGAGGCCGTCGTAATCGTCGGCGAGGAGCAGTTCCTTCGCCTTTTTCGAGCCCTGGGAGTTGACCCGCTCGCCGACCAGGGTCGGGCGCGGCTCCTGGACCAGCGGGGTCGAGGTCATCATCGATGACACACGCGGCTCGCCCGGCTGCGGGCGCTCGCCCGGCACCCTGCCGTCGACGCGATCGCGGATCGCTCCGATGTGCTCGGGCGTCGTGCCGCAGCAGCCGCCGACGATGCCGACCGCGTAGCGCTCGACGAACTCGCCGAGCGTCGCCGCCAGCGGCTCGGGCTCTTCGGGGAAGATCGTCTCGCCGTCGGGGCCCTGGAGCGGCAGCCCCGCGTTGGGGATGCAGTGCACCGGCAGCGGCGAATTTGCGCCGAGGAAACGGATCGCGTCGCGCATGTCCTCGGGTCCGGTCGAGCAGTTGAGCCCGATCACGTCGACGTCGAGGGCCGAAAGCGTCGTCAGCACCGCCTGAATGTCGGTTCCGAGCAGCATCTTGCCGCCCTGGGGGAGCAGGGAGACGCTGGTCTGGATCGGCAGCCTGCGACCGGTCTCCGCGAACGCCTCGCGGGCGCCGAAGATCGCCGCCTTCACCTCGAGGATGTCCTGGGCCGTCTCGATGATGATCAGGTCGGCGCCGCCTTCGACCAGGCCGCGGGCCTGCTCGGCGAAGACCTCGACGAGCTTCGAGAACGCGATGTCCCCGAGCGTCGGGTCGTCGGAGGCGGGCAGGAACCCGGTCGGCCCGATCGAGCCGGCGACGAAGCGGTCCTCGCCCGCCGCTCTGCGCGCGATCTGCGCCGCCTTGGTGTTGATCTCGAGCGTCTGCTCGCCAAGCCCCCACTCGTCGAGCTTCAGCCGCGAGCCCTGGAAGCTGTCGGTCTCGACCACCTCGGCGCCGGCCGCGAGCATCGAGTCGTGCACGCCCTCGATCACGTCGGGGCGGTTGAGGACCAATGCCTCGTGGCATTTGCCGAGCAGGCCGCCGTAGTCCTCCTGGGTGAGGTCGAACTGCTCCAGGGTCGCGCCCATGCCGCCGTCGAAGACGACGACCCGCTCGCGAGTCGCGGCTAGGTAGTCACGATCTGCCATGTCTGAAGCCTTGCACCTCCATCGAATCCGGCGGTAGCACCGCACCTCGATCCGGAGATCTCGGTCGGTTGCTGCGGCGTCGGTGGGCCGGGCCCCTCGACCGCTCTAGATGGTTCGTATAAAGGTAGCGAAGCCCTGCGCGGGGCCTGAGAGCTTCAGCCGCGCCGCCCGAGGCGCCGTTTCCAGTCGCGCGCGGTGATCGCCTTGACGACACGGTTGACCAGGCCCAGCCGTGACTTCGAGTACGGGTACCAGGTCGGTTCGTTCTTGCCGGCGAACCTGGTGACGACGATCGACTCCGGGCGGGTGTACTTCTTGATCCCGTACTCGCCGTGGCGGAACCCGATGCCGGACTGCTTCCAGCCGCCCATCGGCACTCCGACCGCCAGCATGTTCGAGATCACGTCGTTGACGTTGACCGACCCGGCCTCGATCCGGCGGGCGACGCTCTCGGCCCGGTTCTTCTCGCCGAAGACCGAGGCGGCGAGACCATAGCGGGTGTCGTTGGCGAGACGGACCGCCTCCTCGCTGTCGCGCACCCTCATCACCCCGACGACGGGGCCGAAGGTCTCGTCGCGCATCACCTTCATCGAATGGTCGACGTCGAGGAGGACGGTCGGCTCGTAGTAGTCGCCGGGGCCCTCGGGCGCCCGGCCGCCGGTCACGGCGCGGGCGCCGTTGGCAAGCGCGTCGCTGACATGGTCTTCGATCACCGAGCGCTGGTTCGGCGAGGTGATCGCGCCGACGTCCTTCTCCGGGGTGCGGCCGTCGGCCCCCTGGCGCAGCCCGCCGACCTTCTTCGTCAGCTTCGCGACGAACTCGTCGTAGACGGGCTCCTCGACGTAGATCCGCTCGACCGAAAGGCAGACCTGGCCCGAGTTGAACATCGAGCCCCAGGCGGCGGCGTTGACGGCGCGGTCGAGGTCGGCATCGGAGAGGACGATCATCGGGTCCTTGCCGCCGAGCTCGAGGCTGACCGGGGTCAGCGTCTCGGCCGCGCGCGCCATCACCTTGCGGCCGGTCCGGTCGGAGCCGGTGAACTGGACGCAATCGGCCGCGTCGATCAGGTGGCTGCCGACCTCGCCGGTCCCGAGCACGCAATCGAAGATGTCGGGAGCGCCGATCTCCGTCTTCCAGGCGCCGATCACCTGGACCAGGCTCAGCGGCGTGAACTCGGAGGGCTTGACGACGACCGCGGCACCCGCCTGGAGCGCCGGGATCGAGTCTCCCAAGGCCATCGAGAGGGGGAAGTTCCAGGGGCTGATCACGCCCACGACCGGATGCGGCCGGTACTGGATGACGAGCTTCTTCGAGGCGACAAGGGCCGACTGGGGCCGGACCGTTTCCTCGCCGATGAACTTCTCGGCGTTGCGCCCGTAGAAGTTGATCAGCTCGGCGACGTAAAAAAGTTCACTGGAGATGTCGCCGCGGACCTTGCCGGTTTCGGCCTGGATCGTGTCTGAGATCTCCTCGAGATTGTCGAGAATCCAGTCGCGCAGCCTCCCGATCCACCGGTACCGGCCCTCGTTCCCCAGTGCCTCCCAGGCGGGCTGGTTGCCGCGCACGCGGGCGACGGTGGCTGCGATCGTCTCCGGGGTGTCGACCTGGATCGAGCCGACCGCCCCGCCGGTCGCCGGGTTCAGGACCTCGATCCGCTCGGCTGCGCCGCTGGCGCCGTTCTCCGCCCTGCTCGTGCCCGTGCTCGTCGTCTCGACCGTGCCGCTCTCCACCGGGGCTCCCTTCGTTGAAACTGGCTGTCTGGCCAAATCCTACCTTGGCACGAGTCTGTAGACCGGCCCTTCGAGCGACGCGACATAGACCCTGCCGCGGTCGTCTTCGCCGAACGAGCTGGGCGAGGCCACGGTCGGGCCGAGCAGGTGATCGCCGCCGGCCCGGTGCAGATGCGGGACCAGGCTCCGCAGCTTGCCCTCGCAGAGGTCGGCGTAGACGTAGTGCTTGTAGAGCGACCCGAGGCTGCGGTCGCGAACGACGACGCCGCCGATGATCGAGCAGCTGCCGTCGCGGCTGTGGGGGTAGGCGAAGATCGGTTTCACCGTGCCGCCCGGGTCGGGCGTGCCGCTGTTTTCGTCCTGGTAGACGGAGAACCCCTCGAACGCGTCCCAGCCGAAGTTCGCCCCCGCGGCCCCGCCGACGGTCGTGTAATCGAGCTCCTCGAACCGGTTCTGGCCGACGTCGCCGATCGCGATCCGGGTCGTGCCGGCGGTCACCCTGTCGAACGAGAAGCGGAACGGGTTGCGAAGGCCGTAGCTGTAGATCTCGCCCCGGCCGGGCGTCGGCCCGGCGAACGGGTTGCCGGAGGGGATCGAGTAGGGCTTCCCATGCGAGGGCCTGGGGTCGATCCGCAGCAGCTTGCCGAGCAGGACGTTCTTGTTCTGGGCGTTGTTGGGCGGGTCGCCGCCCGAGCCGCCGTCGCCGGTCCCGAAGTAGAGGAGGTTGCCGAGGAACTGGAGCTGGCCCCCGTTGTGGTTGGCGAACCCTGGGTGCGGGATCTCGATCACGGTGCGGCGCGAGCCGGCTGCCGCCCGGGTCGGGGTGCGCCGCTTGAATTCGTCGACCCGGATGTTCCCCTGGCGGTCGGTGTAATAGACGTAGAAGCGGCGCGACCGCGCGTAGTCGGGCGGGAAGGCGATCGAGAGCAGCCCTCGCTCGCCGCCGAAGTCGACCCGGCTCCTGATGTCGAGGAACGGGTGGGGAAGGCGGTGTCCCTTGCTCAGCACGACGACCGTCCCTGGTTGCTCGACGACGAACAGGAGCTTCGGGAAGCCGGGCGCCCCGTCGATATAGACCGGGTCTTCGAAGGTCCCGATCTGCTTCAGGGCGATGCCCTTCCCCGCCTTCGAGGCGTCCGCTCCCGGCCCCGTCGCGCCGGTGCCGCTGCCGGCGCCGCACGACTGCAGGGCGACCAGCGCGAGCGCGATTGCGATCAAGCAGGCGCGGGCCCTGCCGTCCATCGTCGAAACGCTACTTGTTGGGGTTCCTCGGTTCCTTCACTTCGACGATTTCGCCGGCGCCATTGACCGTGACGTTCTGGACTTCGGGGCTGATCGTCGCCGCGAACGAGCCGCCGGGCTTGGCGCCGGCGGCGGTCTTCAGCTCGACTTCGCCGGTAGAGCCGACCGAGTACAGGACCCGGTAGCTGCCCTTCCGCGACGCCGAGAGCTTCCAGACGGCCTCGTTCGTGGCGCCCGGCTTCAGGGGGCCGAAGGTGAAGGTCTTCAGCGCCGCTCCTTCAGCTCCGCCCGGTTCCGAGGAGCCGGCCAGTTTCGGATAGTGCCTGGCGAGAACCCAGACCGGCCGGTCGGGCTGGGCGAGGCCGGGCTGCGGGTCGCGGATCGCGAACGGAAGGGTCGCGCCTTCCCCCTCGCGTCCTCCGATCGAGACCGTGTAGGTCAGGCCCGGGATCGAGTCTTCGCTTTCGTTGCGGACGCCGATCCTCAACAGCGCCGTCTGGCCGAGGCTCTGTTCGGAGGGGAACGAGGCGGTCACGACCTTGACTTCGCGGGTCCCGCTCGGTTCGGAGCTCGAGGAGCCACCGCACCCGGCGAGCAGGCCGGCGCCGATCACCATGCCGAGTGCGGCGACGACGCCGATTCGGGATCGCCGGCGCGGTCTGAGGCGATTCCCCCCCGAGAGCTCCAAAGCGGCCGGAACATACCATGCGCTTTTCCGCCCCCATTCGCCCCTGTGCGGGGGGTTAGCCCGATCTCAACAGTTGCGCCGATTCCATCCCATAGACTCAATTCACTGAGCGGAGCCGCGTGGAAGTGGCTCACCCGCCGGAGGAGCTGATGGAAGCAGCCGCATCGATAGGCAGGAGGTTTTTGCCCGCCAAGTCGTTCTTCGAACAGGTGGGGGAAATGATGCTCCTCACCGGGCGGACGATCATCTCCGCGATTCGCCCACCGTATCCGTACGGCGAGGAGTTCATCGGCCAGTTCCTCTTTGCCCTGCAGCTGTGCTGGTTCCCGCTGCTCGTCTCGACCGTCGCGATCTGCTTCGGGGCTCCGGGGCTGCAGGCCGCGAACGTCCTCAACCTGTTCGGCGCACTCGACCGGCTCGGCGGCTTCTTCGTCCTCGCGGCGATCCGCGAGATCGCGCCCGCGGTGACGGCCGTCGTGGTCGCCGGCGTCGCCGGCACCGCGATCACCGCCGACCTCGGCGCCCGCAAGATCCGCGAGGAGCTCGACGCCCTCCAGGTCCTCGGCGTCGACCCGATCAAGAACCTGGTCGTGCCGCGCTTCCTGGCGCTGATGCTGATCACCGGGCTGCTCGACATCTACGCCCTGATCTTCGGGATCAGCGGCGGCATCCTCGCCGAGCTCCTCTACAACCAGCCGCTCGGCGGCTTCTTCGCGACACTGTTCTCGAACGCCTCGGTGACCGATCTCTGGGGCTCGGTGCTCAAGTGCACGCTGTTCGGGGCGATCATCTCGGTGGTCTGCTGTTACAAGGGGATGACCGCCTCGGGCGGGGCCGCGGGTGTCGGCCGCGCCGTCAACCAGGCGGTGGTCATCTCGTTCATGGGGGTCTTCGCGTTCAACTACGTGTTCACCCAGACGCTGCTCGCCACCAACCCCGAGCTGCAGACGATCAGATAGGCCAAGTGGGCGCCTGGCTCGAAATCCCGCGCGGCTGGCTCGACTCGTTCGGCGAGATCGCCCGCTTCGGCTCCCGCGTCGCCGGCCTCGTCTACTCGGGCCGCGTCCTCAAGTTCTTCGGCGAGAGCCTGCGCCAGGCGGGGATCCTGATCCTCGGATCGGCGCTGATCATCTGGGGCCTGATCTTCGTCCTCGGGCTCACCTGCGGCATCGAGGGCGCCTACCTCTTCCGCGCCCAGGGCGCGCCCGCCTACGCGGGGCTGTTCTCGGCCTGGTGCGACCTGCGCGAGGTGCTGCCGTACGCGTTCGGCTACATGCTCTCGGCCAAGGTCGGGACCGGAATCGTCGCTGAGCTCGGCGCGATGCGGATCTCCGACGAGATCGACGCGCTCGAGGTGATGGGCGTGCAGCCGGTGACCTTCCTCTGCGCGACCCGCCTGCTCGCGGCCTGGATCACCTTCCCGTTCATGTACCTGGTCGGGATCGGGGTCATGTACTTCGCCAGCTACCTCGCAGTGGTCGAACAGATCGGCGACGTCTCCTCCGGCGGGTACCTGCTGATCTTCTGGATGTTCCAGAACCCGCTGGACCTCTTCTATAGCCTGATAAAGGGCATGTTCATGGCCACCGCGATCGTGATGGTCGGCTGCTATTACGGCTACACGGCATCGGGGGGGCCGGTCGGGGTCGGCACCGCAACCGCGAAGTCGATGGTCCTGAACATCGTCTTAGTTCACATCATCGGGATGTTGGGAACCCTGGTGTTCTGGGGGGCCAACCCGAGGGCGCCGATAGGAGGCTGACGCAAGAGATGGCGATCGAGAACGAGGAGCCGCAGGTCGACGAGGAGCCGCTGGCAGGGGAGCCGCCGGCCGAGGAGCACACCGGGCCTTACGTGAGCGAGGACGGGGCGGTAATGGGCCGGGACTTCGTCATCCCCGGCGTCGACCCGACCGAGTCCGACCCCTACCGCTTCCACACCGGCCGCAAGCGCGACCACGGCGGCGAGGACGCGATCGAGGTGATCGACCTCGTCAAGCAGTTCGGCCGCGCCCGGATCCTCAACGGCCTCAACCTCGGCCTGCCTGAAGACCAGGTCTCGATGGTCCTCGGCCCGTCGGGGACCGGCAAGAGCGTGCTGATCAAGCACATCGTCGGCCTGCTCTACCCCGACTCGGGCGACGTCCTCGTCCACGGCGAATCGATCCCGAACATGAGCGACGACGAGCTCTTCGAGGTGCGGAAAAAGTTCGGCCTGCTGTTCCAGGACGGCGCCCTGTTCGGCTCGATGAACATCTACGACAACACCGCCTTCCCGCTCCGCCAGCACACCGACAAAAGCGAGGAAGAGATCGGTGAGATCGTCAACCGCCGGCTCAAGGAGGTGGGCCTCTCCGAGGCGACCTACAAGATGCCGAATGAGCTTTCGGGGGGGATGCGCAAGCGTGCCGGGTTCGCCCGGGCACTCGTCCTCGAACCGGCGATCGTCATGTTCGACGAGCCCGACTCCGGCCTCGACCCGGTGCGGACGGCGCTGCTCTGCGAGCTGATCCGCGAGGTCCACGCCGAGAACGGCGGCTGCTACCTGACGATCAGCCACGACCTCAACACCGCCCGTCGGATCGCCGACTTTCTGGCCGTCCTCTGGAACGGCAAGATCGTCGAGTCCGGGCCGAAAGAAGAACTCTTCGACTCCGAAAACGCCTTCGTCGCGCAGTTCCTCAAGGCGGACGTCACCGGTCCGCTGTCGATGGATTGAGGGACCGGTACACGATCCTCGTCGGGCTGGTCTTCGGGGCGGTGATCGTCGTCGCGGTCGTCAGCAAAATCGGCGAAGGCGGCGAGGGCACGCTCGGCCTCGAAAAGCAGCCGGAGCGCTGGCCCCTGCCGGAGTTCGCCGTCCCCGACGCCGCCGGACAGCTCGAAGGCGACGCGAACATCGCCCAGGACGACTGCTCGACCTCGCAGCTTCCATGCCCCGAGGACGCCCGCCGGACGCCCGCCTGCCGGATCTCCGAACCGGAATCGATCCGCGTCTGCGAACTGTTCGACCGGCCGTCGCTGATCTCGTTCTGGTTCACCAAGGGGGGTGACAGCTGCGTCACCGAGCAGGATGCGGTCAGCAGCGCCTACAGGCGCTACCGTGGGCGGGTGCGTTTCCTGTCCCTCGACATCCGCGATGATCGGGAAACGGTTCGCAAACTGATCCGGGAACGCCGCTGGCGGATGCCGGTCGGCTATGACCGCGACGGCGCCGTCGCCAGCCTCTACCGGGTGGGCGGCTGCCCGACCTTCGCCTACGTCTACCCCGGCGGGACGCTGCAGAGCGCGAGCATCGGCGTCCTCGGCGCGGAACAGCTCGGGCAGCGCCTCGACTCGCTGCTGAGTGCGACCGCCGCCGCGGAAGAGGGGTGAAGTGAGCGCGGACCCGGCACACCCCGACCTCGGCTGGGAGCCGCCCCCGGAGCCGGGATGGGTGGCGCCGCACGTCGCCGCCGAGTTCCCCGGCCTCGCGATCTCGACGATCGTCGTCGACAGTCGCCCCGGCGGCAGCCCCGAGCCGGTGCGGCGCCGCCTCCGCGACCTCTCCGACCGCTTCTACGGCTCGCACGCGGTGCGGATGCGGGAACGCCCGATCCCGTGGGCCTACCGGGCCTTCTACCGCCAGATCGGGCTCGATCCCGACCGGACCCGCACCCCGGTCGAGCAGCTCGCTCTCGAGCGGCTGCGAGAGGGGGCCTTCCGGGCGCGCGGGCTTCCGCTCGACGCGGTGACGATCGCGACGATCGAGACCGGCGTCGCCCTGCGGCTGTTCGACGGCGACCAGATCAGCGGAAAGCTCTGCATCCGCGACTCGGCCCCGGGTGAGGCGCTCGCCGGTCGCCCCGGGGAGCTCCCCCAGGGGACGCTGGTGATCGCCGACGAGGAGGCCCCGGTCGGGCTCCTGTTCGGCGCCACCTCGGAGGCATGCGCGGTGACCGAGGTGACGAGGCGGATGGCAATAGCCGCCATCCAGGTGAGCGGCGTGCCCAGGATCGCGGTCGACGAGGCCCTCTGGATGACCGCGGCGACGCTCGAGTCCGGCTAGGGCGCGGTCCCTTAACGAAGCCACCAAACATCGGGGGCGGTGCGGTCATCTACACTCGGATGCGGGTTATGCCGGATCTGCTTTACCGAGACAGCCGGATCGAGCCTCTTTCCGGCGGGGACGAGCTCCTCGCCCGCACTGAGTTGAGGCGCCAGATCGGCCGCCTGGAGCGACAGCTGGCGGCGATCGTCGCCGAGGGCTTCCCCCGCTTTCGGGTCGACGCCGCGGTTCCGGCCGCCTCGCCCGAGCCGAGGGCGCTGAACCTCGGCCAGCTCGAGTCGGTCCGCGACGCCCTCGCCGCCCAGGTCGCCGAGGGGCGGCGGGCGCTCGAGGAGCGGGCTCAGCTCGAGGCCGCCAATCGCGAGCTGCTCGAGCGGATGCTGGCGGCCCCGCAGGAGCACAAGTGGCTCCGGATCTCCCGCGCCGACATCGGCGAGCCCGGCTGCGGCCACTGGCACTCGCGCCCGCAGCTCGGCCCGCTCGGGATGCTGATGGGCTGGTGGCGCGTCAAGGTCTCCTCGGGGTGCCCGTTATCCGGACGGCTTGCGGCCGTCCCCTGAGATGAGCGGGAAGCGCACCCGGGCCGACGAGCGCCCCCCGGCTCCCTGGGGGTCGTTCCCGCTTTCCGAGCTGACCGTGCTCGCCGGGATCATCCTGCTGATCATCGGGTTCATCGGCGGCAGCCCGACCGCCCTCGGCCTTGGGATAGTGCTCGGCGCGCTGGGCGGCCTCGAGGTCTCGGTCCGCGAGCATTTTGCCGGCTACCGCTCGCACTCGACGCTGCTCGCCGGGACGGTCTTCGTCCTCATCACCGGCGGTCTGCTGTACCTGAGCGGCCTCTCCCTCGCGATCTGCCTGGCCCTGGGGGCGATCGCCTTCGTCGCCGCTTTCCTCGCCCTGCGCGCCGCCTTCCGCCGCGCCTCCGGCGGGCTCTCCTACAAGGTCGGCGGCCTCCGCGGCTAGCTGACCCGCCCGGCCGGGCCTCAGACGAACAGCGAGTCGCGCGGGACCGCTTTCGCCAGCAGGGCGCTGGCGAGCAACGAGCGCTGGCGCGGCGTCAGCGTCCCGAGCCTCTTGTTCTCGTTGAGGCCGAGTACCTGGAGGAACTTGCGCGCGCGGGTCCGGCCCCACCGGCGCTGGCTCGTCAGCAGCTCGGCGAGAGTCATGCTCTCGGTCTCCCAGGGGGACTCCTC
The DNA here is from genome assembly GCA_036406355.1 of Solirubrobacterales bacterium. Lineage (GTDB taxonomy): Bacteria > Actinomycetota > Thermoleophilia > Solirubrobacterales > 70-9 > VRUE01. The sequence goes on from DASXBC010000070.1 coordinate 23,367, forward strand.
GATCACCCCGGCGACGTCGACCTCTCCGCGGGCGATCGATCTCTTCAGCTCGGCGCGAGCGAGGCGGACGCGGTTGGCGCGGGCCAGCGCCTGCATGTGCTGGGGAGCGGTCGCGGTCGTCGAAGCAGGGGCAATCGCAGCAGAATTCACAAGGGCTCCTTCCCTGAGGTGACTGAAACTGGGGTAACTCCCGCGCCCAGCCTGGCCTCCGCCAGTCGCGTCGAGTGTCCTCCGCCACCTCCCTGCCCCGGGAAGCAACGGCGAGAGGGGCAAGCTATTCGGCGCCGCGTCGAGCGTCAACCCCAGGGTCGACAAACCTACCGCGACAGATCCGCTAAGAGCATCAATTTCCGGCCGCGGCCGACTTGTCCGATTCTGGACAAGGACGAAACTACCCCGACGGGGGTAATACAAAACGCCGGATGCTTTGCTCTCGCTCGGGCCGCCGCCCCCGGAGGCGGGAGCAGAGGAGGCGGCGCTCGTTATGACCTTGGGAGGTCGGGGAAGTCGGCGATGACCTCGCCGATGGTCTCGAGGGCGGCGTCGAGGTGCTCGGTCTCATGCGTCGCCATCAGGCTGGTCCGGAGCAGGGCGCCGCCGGGAGGTACCGCCGGGTGGATCGCGACGTTGGTGTAGACGCCCCGCTCGAACAGCGCCTTCCAGAGCAGGACGGCCTGCCAGTCGTCGCCGACGATCACCGGCACGACCGGTGTCGTGACGACCGAGCCGTCGGCCAGCGAGCCGGGCTCGACCACCTGGAGCCCGAGGCCGCGAAGCCCCTCACGCAGGTACTCGGCGTTGGCCAGGAGGCGCTCGAAGAGCGCCGGCCCCTCGCCGCGGATCACCCGCAGGGCCGCCAAAGCCGCCCCGACCGCGGCAGGCACGGCGGAGGCGCTGAAGACGAAGGCGCGCGAGGAGATCCGCAGGTACTCGATCACGTCCGTGGGCCCGGCGATGAAGCCGCCGCAGGAGGCGAGGCTCTTGGAGAAGGTGCCCATCCTCAGGTCGACCTCGTCCTCGAGCCCGAAGGCCTCGCAGACGCCGGCGCCGCGGCTGCCGAGGACGCCGGCCCCATGGGCCTCATCGACCAGCAGCCGGGCCCCGTGAGCCTGGCAGAGCTCGACGATCCGCGGCAGGTCGCAGACGTCGCCCTCCATCGAGAAGACCCCGTCGACGATCACGAGGACGCCGCCGCCGTCCTCCGCGGCGCGCGCCAGCATCTTCTCGAGCTTGTCCATCCTGTTGTGGCGGAAGGGCCGCAGGCGGGCGCCGGATAGCCGGCAGCCGTCGAGGATCGATGCGTGGTCGCCGGAGTCGCAGATGACGGTGTCGCCGGGCTCGAGGATCGCGCCGATGCAGCCGACGTTCGCCTGGTATCCGGTGGTGTAGACGATCGCGTCGTCCTCCTCCATCCATTCCGCCAGCTCGCGCTCGAGCTCTATGTGCAGCGGCGTCGTGCCGTTCAGCAGCCTCGAACCGGTGACGCCGGTGCCGAAGGCCTCGAGCGCGTCGCGGGCGCCCTGCTTGACGCGGTCATCGCCGGTCAGGCCGAGGTAGTTGTTGGAACCGAGCATGATCGTCTCCCGGCCCTCCATCTCGACCACCGGCCCGGCGGCGGAGGTCAGCAGCCTGAAGTAGGGAACAAGGTCCTGCTCCTTGGCGGCTTCGAGCTGCTCGAGCCGGTCGTGGCTGCGGGCCTTCGCGAAGACGTCGACCGCGGCCCTGGCTACCTCGCTCATGGGTCAAAAGTGTAGGTTGCCCGCGGAGATGGCTGGCGTCTCGATACGACCGGTGCGCTCGAAACGCGATCTGAAGCGCTTCGTCAGGGTCCCGTTTCAGCTCCACCGCGACCACCCCCAGTGGGTGCCGCCGCTGATCCTCGACCGGATGCAGTTCCTCAACCGAGGCAAGAACCCCTACTTCGAGCACGCCGAGGCCGAGTACTTCCTCGCCGAGCGCGACGGTGAGCCGGTCGGCAGGATCAGCGCCCAGCTCGACCTCCGCTGGGACGAGTTCCAAGGGGGCGAGGACGGAATGTTCGGCTTCTTCGAGAGCGTCGACGATCCGGACGTCGCCGAGCGGCTCTTCGCCGCCGCCGAGGACTGGCTGGGGGAGCGTGGTCGCAAGCGCCTCCTCGGGCCGATGGACTTCACCACCAATGACGAGGTCGGGCTCCTGATCGAGGGCCATGAGATCCGGCCGATGATCCTCCAGAACTGGCACCCCCGCTTCTACCGCGACCTGGTCGAAGGAGCGGGCTATGAGAAGGGCATGGACCTGCTGATGTGGCACCTGGCGCTGGGCGAGCTGAAGGAAGGCGACCAGTTCGACGCCTCGATCCACGCCGCCGCCGAAAACGCGCTGCGGGAGGAAGGGGTGACGATCCGCAGCATCGTCAAGCGCAATCTGCCCGAAGAGATGCGGCGATTCGCCGAGGTCTACAACGAGGCCTGGTCCGACAACTGGGGGTTCGTCCCGCCGACCGACGCCGAGATCGAGTTCCACGCCAAGCTGCTGAAGCAGGTGATCGACGAGCGCTGGGCGTTCGTCGCCGAACGCGAGGGCGAAACGGTCGGCGTCGCCCTGACCCTTCCCGACATCAACCAGGTGCTGGCGAAGATGGGGGGGCGGTTGCTGCCGCTCGGCTGGTTTCGGTTCCTCCGCGGCAAGCCGAGGATCGATCGCGTGCGGGTGTTCGCCCTCGGCGTCAAGCACGCCTACCGCCATACCGGCGTCGCCGCCGGCCTCTACCTCAAGCATCTGGAGGCCGCGAGCCCGGACGGCGTCCCCGCCGGCGAGACCGGTTGGATCCTCGAGACGAACGAGCCGATGAACCGGGCGATGGAAGGCATGGGAGGGAAGATCGTCAAGCGCTATCGCATCTACGAGAAGGCACTTTGAGGAAAGCCGCAACTTGCGGTCTTCCGCGGGTGGGTCGGCGAACTCGCCCGCTGGCATCGCTAAGGTCGGCGGCGTGAGCGCGGAGCGAGCAAGCATCGAAATCTGGCTCTCGGCGCCGCGAGCGAAGCGGGAGGAGTGGTGATGAGTCAGCTCGAAGTGAAGGGCGAGGTCCTCGCCGAGGAGGACGTCGACGCGGGGCCCGAGCAGCCGGTCCGCGCGATCGAGGCCTACCGCGAGCCCGCCGCTTCGCCGGTCCTCCGGACCGAGGTCCGAACGGCGGCATTGGCCGCTGCCGGCGGGGTGCTGGCCGGGGCCGCGACTGTCGCCGCCGTCCGCGCCGTGGGCGCCGCGACCTCGCGTGGCGCGGGCGGGCGCCGGCTTCGGCGCCGCCGGGAACAGCCGACGAAGGTCGTCGCCAGCCGCTCGTTCCTGGTCGACGTTCATCTGCTCGGGCGCTGAGCGTCCGTGGGGGCGGCCCTCGAGCGGGAGGTAACGCCCCCTTCCCCGTTCCTGATGCCCCGCTTCGGCGGGGAGGACCGGGTGATGAGGGTCGGAGGCGGGGTCGCGACGAGGCTGCTCGACGTCGGCGGCAGCCCCGTCCTCGTCCGTGCCTGGCAGCCGCAGGCCAGGCGGGTCGTCTTCCGCGCCGAGCCGGTTGACCCGGCCGCGGTGACGGAGCCGCCCCACCTGCTCTCACTGCGCCCGCGCCGCGCCGCCGGCGAGGATGACCTGCGGCTGGCGGTCGAGCGGATGCGATTCGCGCTCGGTGTCGATGAGGACCTCGGCGAGTTCTATCGCCGCTTCCGTCGCGACCCCCTGCTCGGCCCGCGGCTGCGGCGTCGCCCGCACCGGCGTCCGCACCGGCGCCCGTGGCCGTGGGAGGCGCTGGCCTGGGCGATCGTCAAGCAGTTGATCGAGAGCGGCCGCGCGGCCTCGATCCAGCGCCGGATCGTCGGCCGCTGGGGTGGGAGGCTGACCCGGGACAGGGGCACCCTGCGCGACGTCCCGAGCCCTGCGGCGATCGCCGGCCGCGCTCCGGCGGAACTCGAGTCGATGGGTCTCTCGGCGGGCCGTGCGATCGCGCTGCTGGCGGTCGCGCGGGACATCGCCGCCGGCCGCTGCGACCCCGCCGAGAGGATCGCCGACGACCGTTTCCTCCGCGTCCCCGAGATCGGGCCCTGGACGGTGCAGTGCCTCGGCCTCTTCGGCCGGGGCGAACCGGACTCGCTCCCGGCCGGCGATCTGATGTTCCTCAAGCTGGTCGGCAGGCTCGCCCGTCTCGGCCGCCGTGCGACGGTCGAGGAGGTGGACGAGTTCTTCGCGCCCTACGCCCCGTACCGCGGTCTCGCCGGGTCGTGGATGGTCGGCCACTGAGATTGGGTCACCGGCATCAAGCCCGTGCCCGCGAAATGCCGATAGTGGGTATATGGACGGCGAGCCGGCCGGAAAGCAGTGGCCCGACGATCGGGTAAGCGAGTTCCTAGATCAGATCTCCGAGGCGGGGGAGGACTACCGCCGCCTCGTCGAGCGCCTGCCGGCGATCGTCTACGCCTGCGAGGTCGGCGAGAACGGCCGCTGGCGCTACGTCAGCCCGCAGATCGAGGAGATCCTCGGCTACACCCCCGAGGAATGGGAGGCCGACCCCGAGCTCTGGGCGCAGCTGCTTCACCCCGACGACCGCGAGCGGGTGCTCGCCCAGGAGGAGGAGCAGGCGGCCGCCAACAATCGCAACGGCCGGCCGATCGACTACCGGATGATCACCCGCGACGGTGACCTCGTCTGGATACTGGACGAGTCGGTCCTCGAACCAGACCCCGACGGCGTCCCGGTCTGGCACGGCGTCCTCTACGACATCACCGAGCGCAAGATCGCCGAGGAGGACCTGCGCCGTGCGGTCGCCCAGCAGGCGACCGTCGCCCGGCTCTCGAGTCACGCCCTGCAGCACGGCGAGTCGGACGCCCTGATGGAGGAGGCGGTGGCGCTGATCGTCGAGATCGACGGCGCCGACAGCTCCTGCATCTGGGAGGTGGGGCGTGACGGCCGTCGCCTCCAGATGCTCGCCGGCGCCGAGGTCCAGGGGACCGACGGCAGCCGCCGCGCCTCGGCGGGGAGGAACTCGCACGCCGGAGCCGCGCTCGAGTCGGGCCTGCATGTGATCGTCGACGACTGGGAGACCGAGCGGCGCTTCTCGATGCCGCCGGCGCTGCGGGTCCTTGGGGTGCGGAGCAGCCTCGCGGTCCCGATCGACGGCCGCGAGCGGCCGTTCGGCGTCCTCGACATCCATTCACTGGAGCCGAATCGGTTCACCCCGCAGGATGTCCACTTCGCCCAGGCCTCGGCCAACGTCCTCGCCGACGCGGTCGAGCGCCACGCGACCGACCGGGCCCTGCGGCACCGCGTCCTCCACGACTCGCTGACCGGCCTCCCGAACCGGACCAGCTTCGTCCAGTCGCTCGAAGTCGCGCTGCAGCGCGGAGCGGTGGCCGGCTCCCCGGTCGGCGTCCTGTTCCTCGACCTCGACAGCTTCAAGCTCGTCAACGACAGCATCGGCCACCACGGCGGTGACGAGCTGCTGCGAGCGATCGCGCCGCGAATGCGGTCCCACCTTCGCCCCGGCGACATCGTCGCCCGCTTCGGCGGCGACGAGTTCGGGATCCTGATCGATCGCCTCGCCGACGAGGACGAGGCGATCGCGATCGCCAACCGCGTCTCGGCCGCGTTCGCGGAGCCGTACTCGATGGGAGGCGTCGAGCACTTCGTCAGCGCGAGCATCGGGATCGCGGTCGGCCGCCCGACCCGCAGCGAGCCGATCGGAGCCGAGTCGCTGATTCGCGACGCCGACGCGGCGATGTACCGGGCCAAGGAGCGCGGCCGGGCCCGCTGCGAGCTGTTCGATGCCGAGATGCGCGCCCGCGCGGCGCGGCGGCTCGAGGTCGAGCGCGACCTCC
>DASXBC010000071.1:0-8486 GCA_036406355.1 Solirubrobacterales bacterium
CGACCGCGTAGCCCAGGAGCGGCCAACCGGCAAGCAGGAAAACCGCGAGCGCGGCTGCAAGGACCATCAGGTCGACGTGCTTGGGAGGAGACATAAAATCCGCCCGGCTCAGGACGAGCGGGCGGAATGGCGACTATATCCGAAAGGGGCCGCTATCCGCTTTCTAGAGCCACTTTCGTGACGGTTGCCACTACCGCCCGGGGCCCGGGGTCGGGTCCGGGTCGAGGGCCTCGAACTCGCCCGTCTCGGGGTCGATGGTGGGAAAGCTCCCGGTCTCGAGCTCGCGTTCGACCGCGCGGTCGACCGCCGCGGTCCCGGGAACCGGCCTGCCGGCGTCGCGGCGCAGCCCGACCAGCTGGCGCAGCCGCGCCTGGCGCAGCTTGAGGATCTCGAGGACCTCGACCAGATAGACGCTCGCCGCCAGCGCGAGCAGGCCGAACAACGCCATCACCGCGCTCCAGAAGAAGTCGAAGTGGCCGTGGTTGTCGCTGTAGGGGACGAACCGCAGGGCCAGCGCCAAAAGGGACATCACGACGGTCCAGCCATAGAGATAGGCGAGCGTGCGCCGCTGCGAGAACCCGATGTCGGCCATCCGGTGATGGAAGTGCCAGCGGTCGGCCCGGTAGATCGGCCGCCCGTATTTGAGCCGCTTGGCGACGACGAAGCCGGTGTCGAGGATCGGCACCGCGAGGATGATCAACGGCAGGAACAGGGCGATCACCGCGTTCGTCTTCAACGCTCCCTGGACCGCGACGACGCCGAGCAGGAAACCGAGCAGGTTGGAGCCGGTGTCGCCCATGAACGTCGTCGCCGGCGGGAAGCCGTGGCGAAGGAAGCCGAGCGAGGCGCCGGCGGTCAGCGCCGCCAGCACTCCGGCGGCGTTTCGGTCGAGCGAGAGCGCGATCACCGCCAGGGTGACCCCTGAGATCGTGCAGACGCCGGCGGCGAGGCCGTCGACACCGTCGATCAGGTTGATGACGTTGATCACGGCGACGATCCCGACCACGGTGCCGATGTCGCCGAGGTCGATCGCGCCCGGGCCGGGGAGGCCGAGGATTTCGACCGACCCCGGGTCGAGCGCGCCGAGGAACGGGAAGGTGAAGCTTTCGACGGTGACCCCGGCGGTCACCGGGACGATCACGGCGATCGTCTGCCCGGCGAGCTTGAGCGCCGGGTTGAGGTCGTAGATGTCGTCGAGGAACCCGACGGCGGTGATCAGCACCGCCCCGATCAGGATCGCGCGTGTCTCCCCGTCCCAGGGAAGCCAGATCAGGCCGGCGACGAGGGCCGCGACGAGGATCGCGAGGCCGCCGAGCTTGGGCGTCGGCGCCTCGTGCAGCGAGCGTTCGTTGGGAAAGTCGATCGCCCCGACGCGCCTCGCGAGCCGGTCGGTGAACGGCACCAGGAGGAACGCGAGGATTCCCGCGAGCAGGAAGGCGAAGAGCGCGTCGACGCTAGCGGGCATAGCGATCGAACCAGAGTGTGAACGACATCAGGCCCCAGAGCTGACGGCTGAGGTCCTCGCTGCCCGAGCAGTGTCGGTCGAGCATCGGGCCGACCACCGCCGGGTCGAGACATCCCTGTCGCGCCAGGTTCGGCGCCGAGAGCGTCTCGCGGGCGAACGGCTCGAGCGGCCCACGCAGCCAGGCTGCCAGCGGGATCGAGAACCCCTGCTTCGGGCCGCGGACGATCTCCCTCGGCAGCAGCGGCGCCAGCGCCCGGCGCAGGAGCCGCTTCTTGGAGAAGCCGCGGACCTTGAGCGGGGTCGCGAGGCCGAGCGCGAAATCGGCCACCCGCCGGTCGAGGAAGGGCACCCGGACCTCGAGCGAGTGGGCCATGCTCGAGCGATCGGTCTTGACCAGCAGGTCGTCGACCAGGTAGATGCCGAGGTCGACGTCCTGGAGGCGGGCGAGCGACTCGGCTCGCTCGGTTTCGGCGTAACGGTCGCGGAGCAGGTCGACCGGGTCCCACCCGGCGGGGTTGCGCTCGCCGAGCAGCGATTCCCGCATCGACGGCGGGAGGATCTCCTTCCAGGCGTGGTGGCGCTCGAGCGCCGGGAGGCGGGCGCCGCGCACGAACCGCTTCGCTTTGTACTCGAGGCTGACCTTGGCGTCGGAGCTCGGGAGCGCCTCGACCAGCGGCGCCGCGAGCGCCGTGAGCGGCGCGACCCGCGGCGCCAGCAGGTCGGCGACGTAGGTGTAATAGCCGCCGAACAGCTCGTCGCCGCCCTCTCCCGACAGGGCGACCTTGACCTCACCGGCGGCGAGCTCGGAGACGAGGTAGGTCGGCACGGCCGAGGAGTCGCCGAACGGCTCGTCGAAGGCCTCGATCAGGCTCGGCAGGAGCTCGGCGGCATCGGGACGCAGGACCAGCTCATGATGATCGGTCGCGTAGCGACGGGCGATCAGGCGGGCCCGCTCGAGCTCGTCGAAGCTCGCCTCCTCGAACCCGATCGAGAAGGTCCTGACGGGCTCCGGGGACTCGCCGGCGGCGAGGGCGGTCAGCCCGGCGGAGTCGACGCCGCCCGAGAGCAGAACCCCGACCGGGACGTCGGCCACGAGGTGGGCCCGGACCGAGTCGCGAAGGATTTCGCGCAGCTCGCCGGCGAGCTCGGCCGCCGGCCCGCTGCGAACCCGATCCGCCGCGACCGGGCTCGGCCGCGCGTAGCGCCGCTCGGCGATCTCGCCGTCCTGCCAGGCGAGGGTGCACCCGGCCGGGAGCTTCCGCGCCTCGGCGAAGATCGTCATCGGCGCCGGCACCGAGTTGAAGGCGAGGAAGGCGGCGAGCGCGCGCGGGTCGATCTCACGCGAGAACTCGGGCTGCTCGAGCATCGCCTTCAGCTCCGAGGCGAAAGAGAGCGAACCGCCGGCGAAGCGGTAGAAGAGGGGCTTGATCCCGAAGCGGTCGCGGGCGAGCAGCAGGCGCGATGCGCGCGAGTCCCAGACCGCGATCGCGAACATCCCCCGCAGGCCCTCGACGAAGGAGTCGCCGTGCTCCTCGTAGGCGTGGACCAGGACCTCCGTGTCGGAGGCGGTCGCGAACCGGTGGCCGGCCCGCTCGAGCTCGCGGCGCAACTCGCGGTAGTTGTAGATCTCGCCGTTCTGGACGACGACCACGCTGCGGTCCTCGTTGGCGATCGGCTGGGTCCCGCCCTCGAGGTCGATGATCGAGAGGCGCCGGGCCGCGAGCGCGACCGGTCCCTCGGCGTGGAGCCCGTCGCTGTCGGGACCGCGGTGGACGAGGCGGCTGCTCATCCTCCTGACCACGTCGAGGTCGGGGCGGTCCCGGCCCGCTGTGACGACGCCGCAGATGCCGCACATGCAGCGGCAGTCTGGCAGCCGCGCCCGCGGTCCCCGAGGCCGGCCCCTAGGCCGGGGCGGCCGGACCGCGGCCGAAGACCTTGGGGATCGTCGCCAGCAGGACGCTGAAGTAGAGGCCGACCGAGCGATCGGCGATGTACTCCATGTCGTGGGCGAGCTTGTTCGCCCACGATTCCTCTCGGGTCACCCGCGTCTGCGCGAAGCCGGTCACCCCGGGCCTGACGACGAGGCGCTGCCAGTACTGCGGGATCTCCTCGCAGAGCTCGGTGAAGAACGCGGGCCGGATCGGCCGCGGGCCGACGACGGCCATGTCGCCGCGGAGGACGTTCCAGAGCTGGGGCACCTCGTCGAGGTGGATCGCCCGCAGGGTCCGCCCGATCCTCGTCACCTCTTCCTCGGTGCGCCGCGACAGCTCCTCGCCAAGATAAGGCCCGAGGCGCGATTCGGCGTCGGGGGCGAGGGTGCGGAACTTGTACATCCAGAACAGTTGCCCGGCGCGGCCGACGCGCGCCCCGCGGTAGAGGACGGGCCTTCCCGAGGAGAGGAAGATCGCCGCCGCCGTCAGCGCCAGGAAGGGCGAGAGGACGAGCAGGATCGCGCCCGAGATCAGGACGTCGAGACCGCGCAGAACCGGGTCTATCGGGCGCGCCTCCCCGTCGCCCGCCAGGTCGATGAAGTGCTGCAGCCTGGACCGGGTCTCGTCGGACTCTGCTAGGAGGTCAGGGCGTGGTGTCGCTCTCCGTGCGATGGCGAGTCTCCGACGGTGCCGAGGATCCTCTCGACGAGGAAGGCGGGGTCCCTCCTCGTCGGAGTCGCTCCTTTGGAGCGCTTTTCCAGCTGCAGGGCGCGGGGATCGGTCAGCGGCCGCATCCGGCCGGAGCGGATCAGCTCTTCGTCGACTCCGCCGAGCCGTCCCCCGTAGGTCGTGTATACCGGCGTCCCGAGCGCGGCGGCCTCACGGTTCATCGTCCCCCCCGCGGAGACGACCAGGTCGGCCTGGGCGATCAGGCTCTGGGCCTCGACCGCGCCCGGCGGGACGATCAGCGATGGCAACTCCATCGTCTCGATGAACTCGCGCTGGGTCCGGGTCCGGGGCACGACGATCGCGTGGACCTCGGCGTCCTGGCCCAGCCGGGTCAGGACTTTCGGGAATAGCGGGTTGGACTTGCGGTGGTAGAGCGACACGTCGGGCGGCGGCCGGACGACGACGACCACCCGCGAGGTGTCGACCGAGAGCCGCTCCATCGCGCCCGGGTCGGGCTGGAAGTCGAACAGGTAGTACTCCTCCTTGATCCCGGGGTACGGGAAGAGCTTGTCGGGGCCGACCCCGAACCGGCGCAGCCGCTCGGGCGGGACCGACTCCGGGAACATGACCCGCTTCGCCAGCCGGCACCCGATGTGGTGCTGGGTGACCGCGTACTCGTAGTCGTGCATGTTCACCTCGGGGATGCCGAGGGCGCGGGAGGCGATCGCGAGGTCGTTCGAGCCGTGGGCCAGCGCGAGGTCGAACGAGCGCCCCCGCCCGAACCCGATCATCCCGGTCGTTCTTGCCGCCAACCGGTAGGCCTTGCGCAGGCGCGAGGCGCCCCCGTGACGGCCGATCGACGTGTGCGGCATCCCGTGCAGGTCGAGCAGCGCCTGGGTCTGGGCGTAGTCCCGTGACGTGATCTCGACCGTGTGCCCCTGCGCCCGCAGCCGGTCGATGATCGGCCGCAGCACGAGGACGTGCGCCGGCGCGGACATGTCGACCCAAATGTTCATGCTCGGCCGCCTGCTCCGCTTCGCGTCCGCGGGCGGCCGCAGTGCGGCTCTCCACAGCCGCGAGCGGAAATCAGGGAATGACGCTCGCTAATCAGAGGGACCACGGGGACTCACCTCGGGCCTGAGTCTGACTCAAGCAGCGGCCGGAGTGAGATTGCCGTAGAGCGGGTGGCGGTCCATCAGAGCCTGGGTTCGCTCGCTGAGGGATGCCTTTTCGGACTCGAAGTCGTCGCCCAGGGCCGCGGCGATCACCGCGGCGATCTCGCTCATGTCTTCCTCGAGAAGGCCGCGGGTGGTCAGAGCCGGGGTGCCGATCCGCAGCCCCGAGGGGTTCATCGGAGGCCGCTCGTCGAATGGGATCGCGTTGCGGTTGACGGTGATCCCGACCTCCTCGAGCCGGTTCTCGGCGGTCTTGCCGTCGAGGCCGGACGGGGTCAGGTCGACGAGGATCAGGTGGACGTCGGTGCCGCCGGTGAGGACCGGCACGCCCGCTGCCTCGAGTCCCGCCGCGAGCGCCCGCGCGTTGGCGATCGTCTGCCGCTGGCGGGCGCGGAACGGCTCGGTGGCCGCGATCCGCAGGGCGACCGCCTTGGCGGCGATCGTGTGCATCAGCGGCCCGCCCTGCTGCCCCGGGAAGATCGCTTTGTCGATCGCCGCGGCGTGTTCGGACCGGCAGAGGATCATTCCGCTGCGCGGCCCGCAGAGGGTCTTGTGGATCGTCGTCGTGACGACGTCGGCGTGCAGGACCGGGTTGGGGTGCTCGCCGGCGGCCACCAGCCCGGCGAAGTGGGCCATGTCGACCATCAACTTCGCCCCCACCTTGTCGGCGATCTCGCGGAACGCAGCGAAGTCGAGCTGCCGCGGGTAGGCCGACCAGCCGGCGACGATCACCTTCGGCCGGTGCTCTTCGGCGAGCTGCTCGACCTCGGCCATGTCGACGAGCAGGTCGTCGCGGCGGACGTGGTAGGCGACGACCTCGTAGAGCTTGCCCGAGACGTTCAGCTTCATCCCGTGGGTCAGGTGGCCGCCATGGTCGAGCGCCATCCCCATGATCGTGTCGCCGGGTTCGATCAGCGCCATGTAGGCGGCGTTGTTGGCCTGCGCCCCGGCGTGGGCCTGGACGTTGGCGTGCTCGGCCCCGAAAAGCTCCTTGGCGCGGTCGATCGCGAGCTGCTCGGCGACGTCGACCTCCTCGCAGCCACCGTAATAGCGGCGACCGGGATAGCCCTCGGCGTACTTGTTGGTCAGCACCGAGCCGACCGCTTCCAGGACCGCCTGAGGGACGAAGTTCTCCGAGGCGATCATCTCCAGCGTCCCCTGCTGGCGCCGGAGCTCAGCCTCGAGCACGGCCGAGATCTCGGGGTCGACCTCGGAAAGAGGGGCGCTCTGGATGTTCTCGGGAAGCTCGGTCATCGTCCTCCAGCGACCTTAGCAACGGGTCGGGATAGCCTGCCGGGATGATTTCGCGCCTCGCACTGCTCGCCGCCGCCGGCGCACTGGCGATCCTCGCGCTCTCCCCGACCGCGGTTGGCGCGGCGGGCGCCGCCGGCAGCTCCGGCAACCCCTGCGAAGGGCCCGGCTCGGGCCACCTCCTCTGCCCCGACCTCCGGGTCGGACCGCCGTCCGACCTCTATGTCGAGCACGGCGGCGGCGCCTACGGGCACGGCGGCGGGACGCTGCTGCACGCCACCAGCGACGTCCGCTCGCGCGGCCGCGGCCCGATCGAGCTGCGCGGGCGCCGCTACAAGCACGGCTGGATGCGCGCCAACCAGGCGATCTACAGGGTCGGCGGCGGCGTCGAGATCTTCCAGACCGACGCCAAGATCCACTTCTATGACGTCGGCGCCTACTGGGGCGGCTCCTACTGGAAGGTCCATGACCCGCTCAGCATGGAGATCTGGTCGCTCGACGAACACGACAGGCCCCTGAAGCGCGTTCGCAAGGGGCCGAAGGTCTTCTACTGCCTCCGCGACCTCGAGCGGACGAAGCCGATGAAGCGCTCGCCCCACCACCGGGTCTATCCCGGCTGCAATCAGGACCCCGGCCGCAAGCGGGTCCGGCTCGGCACCTCGGTCGGCTGGTCGGACATCTACCCGTCCGAATACGACCGCCAGTGGGTCAACGTCAGCGGGCTGCGGGGTTGCTACGCGTTCGTGATGCGGGTCGACCCCCAGAACCTCTTCTACGAGGAAAACGAGCGCGACAACCGTTCGATGCGGATCGTCCGCCTCCCCTACCGCCCGGGCCCCCAGCACTGCTGAGCCCGAGCTAGCCGAGGACCTCCCCCACCCGCTCGGTCGCCAGGCCGCCCTCGCGCAGGATCGCCCAGCTGCCGTCGACGTCGATCGAGGCGATGTCGACGACGGTCGAGGGGAGCCCGGTCAGCGCGCCGCCGTCGATCGCGAGGTCGGAGCCGTCGACGATCGCCTCGGGGAGGTCCTCGAAACGCGACGGCGCCGGATCGCCGCTGACGTTCGCCGACGTCTGGAAAATCGGCTGCATCACGCCGGCGAGCGGGCCGTCGAGGAGCCGGACGCCGAGCCGGGCCGGGTCCTCCCGGCAGGCAAGCGGGTAGCGGTGCCGGGGGTTGTCGAGGACGAGGGTCACCGGCCCCGGAAGCAGCGCGCCGACGGCGTCGCGGGCGCGCGGGCCGAGGCCGCTGACGAGCTCACGCATCGCCAGCGGCGAGAAGTAGAGCACCGCCGAGGGCTTGCCGTCGTCACGGCCCTTGAGCCGGTGGATCCGGTCTATCGCCGCCGGGTCGAGGGGGTCGGCGGCGAGGCCGTAGAGGCCGTCGGCCGGATAGATCGCGACTCCGCCCTCGGCGATGCAACGCTCGAGGGCCGAGCGGGCCGCGGGCGCGCCGTCGCGCTCGATCGAGACCAACTTCAAGGGGTCCTGGCTCCCCAGACGACCCGCTCGATTCCTGCCAGGTCGCGGCGGCGCTCGATCCCGGTGAACCCGGCATCGTCCAGCATCGCCGACACCTCATCCGCCTGGCCGGCCCCGATCTCCAGCGCGAACGCAGTTTGTCCCGAATAGGGTGCATAAGTGCGTTCGGGCCGGCCGACCTGGCCGACGACCGCCCGAATCGCGTCGAGGCCGTCCGGCCCGGCCAGCAGCGCCTCGCGCGGCTCCCATTCGGCGACCTCGGGCTCGAGAGACGGCCACTCGCGCTCGGAGACGTAGGGAAGATTGGCGACGATGAGGTCGAACTCGCGCTCCGGGACCGAGCCCTGGACGAAGGTGATCCGCGAGGCGAGGCCGAGCGCCTCGGCGTTGGCGCGGGCTACCTCGAGCGCCGCCATCGAGGTGTCGGACGCGGTCATCTCGCAGCCCGGCAGCTCGTCGGCGATCGCCAGCGCGACGGCGCCGGAGCCGGTGCCGACGTCGAGGACCGATTGC
>DASXBC010000072.1:0-9541 GCA_036406355.1 Solirubrobacterales bacterium
CATCACCGCCCGCGAGCGCTCGTTGACGACGCTGGTCATCGAGACGATCTCCTCCAGGCCGGCCCGTTCGAAGCCGAAGGCGATCGCCGCGCGGGCCGCCTCGGTCGCGTAGCCCCGGCCCCAGGCCGGGGCGGCCAACCGCCAGCCGACCTCGACCGCGGGCGTGAAATGGGCCTCGAACTCCGGGGGCGCGAGGCCGGTGAAGCCGATGAACTCACCGGTCTCGCGGACCTCGAGCGCCCAGAGCCCGAAGCCGTCCCGATCGAAGCCGGCTTCGATCCTCCCGACCAGCGCATCGCTCTCCCCGGAGGAGAGCGGCGCGACGAAGAACTCCATCACCCGCGGGTCCGCGTTCATCGCGGCGAACGGCTCGCGGTCCTCGTCGCGCCAGCGGCGCAGCGTCAGGCGAGGCGTCCGCAGCTCGGGCCCGGGGAGCGGCTCAGCGGCCAATCGACTGCTGGTACAGCGTGAACCCGATGCCGGAGCAGACCGCGGCGATGATCCAGAAGCGGAGCATGATCTTCGTCTCCGACCAGGCCATCATCTCGAAGTGGTGGTGCAGCGGCGCCATCAGCAGGACGCGCCGGCGGAAGGTCTTGAAGGCGAAGACCTGGGCGGCGACCGAGAGCGCCTCGATTACGAAGATCCCGCCGATGATGATCAGCAGCACCTCGGTCTGGGTCATCACGGCGAGCGCGCCGATCGCGCCGCCGAGCCCGAGGCTGCCGGTGTCGCCCATGAAGATCGAGGCCGGGAAGGCGTTGAACCAGAGGAACCCGACGCAGGCCCCGACCAGGCAGGCGGAGAGCAGCGCCAGATTCTGCTGCTCGTTGGTCACGAAGCAGATCGCGGTGAAGGCGAGGAGGACGATCGCGCAGCAGCCGGCGGCGAGGCCGTCGAGGCCGTCGGTCAGGTTCACCCCGTTCGAGGTGCCGGCGATGACGAGGAAGACGAGGACGAAGTAGAGGACCGGGCCGAGGTCGATGCTGGCGTCGCCGATCCGGAAGAAGAGGATCGGCTCGAGGCCGACCTCGTGGCGGGCGACCCACCAGAGGCCGAGGGCGAGGAAGAGCTGGACGAGCAGCTTGTAGCGGGCGGCGAGCCCGAGCGATCGTCGTTTGACGATCTTGATGAAGTCGTCGGCGAATCCCAGCGCCGCGCACCCGAGCGCGACGCCGAAGACCGCCATGCTCTGCGCGTCGCGGTCGGAGAGGACGAGGTAGGGGACGCAGATCGAGGCGAAGACGATCAGGCCGCCCATCGTCGGTGTCCCGGCCTTCGTCATGTGCTCCTGCGGCCCGTCCTCGCGGATGTGCTGGCCGAACTCCTTGACCCGCAGGTATTCGATGAACTTCGGCCCGAGGAAGATGCAGATCAACATCGCCGCCATCCCGGCGATCAGGACCTCCCCCATCAGAGCAGCTCCCGCAGGGTCTCGGCGACGTTCTCGAGGCCGGCCGAGCGCGAGCCCTTGACGAGGACGGTGTCGCCCGGCTCGAGCTGCGCCGCGAGCAGCTCGGCCGCCTCGCCGGGGTCCCCGACCAGCTCATCGGGGTCGTAATCGCGGGCCGGCTCGGCGACGCCGATCAGCGAGTCGACGCCGACTGCGCGCGCGTGATCGCCG
The DNA here is from genome assembly GCA_036406355.1 of Solirubrobacterales bacterium. Classification (GTDB taxonomy): domain Bacteria; phylum Actinomycetota; class Thermoleophilia; order Solirubrobacterales; family 70-9; genus VRUE01. The sequence goes on from DASXBC010000072.1 coordinate 1,625, forward strand.
ATCTCGCGGTGGTATGCGGCGGCGCGGTCGCCGAGCTCTCCCATCTCGCCGAGGACGGCGATTCTGCGGCCGCCGTCGAAGGTGGCGAGATGATCGAGGGCCGCTCGCATCGACAGCGGGTTGGCGTTGTAGCAGTCGTTCACGAGGACGATTCCGTCGCCGAGCTCGAGGCGCTCTCCGCGGAAACTGGAGAAGCCTATGCTGGCAGCGCCGTCGGCCATCTCCTCGGGTGCGACGCCGAGCGCGACGCCGGCGGCGATCGCGGCCAGGGCGTTGGTCAGGTTGTGGCTCTCGGCGAAGGGGAAATGGAAGGCCTGGCGGCCGGCCGGGGTCGTGACGAGAGCTTCGGTGACGCCGTCCTCGAGGACCCTGCTCTCGGCGACGTCGATATCACCGCCAGGGCCGAAACGGAGCAGGCGCGGCGCCCCGCCCAGGTGCGGCTCGAGCTCTCCCGCGTCGACCGGCGCGACCGCGGTTCCGTCGGCGGGCAGCGCCGCGAGGAGCTCGGCCTTGGCCGCCGCCACCGCGGCGACCGAGCCGAGCAGCTCGATGTGGACCGGGCCGACATTCGTGATCACGCCCACCTCCGGCTCGGCGATCGCCGCCAGCTCCGCGATCTGGCCGCGGCCGCGCATCGCCATCTCGAGGACGAGGAATTCGGTTCCCTCGGGCGCCTCGAGGATCGTCAGCGGCAGGCCGACCTCGGTGTTGAGGTTCTCGCGATTGGCGTGGACCCTGCCCGGCAGCAGCGCCCGGGTGATGTCCTTGACCGAGGTCTTGCCGACCGAGCCGGTGATGCCGACGACGCGCGCCGCGAGCGAGCGCCGCCAGGCACCGGCGAGGCCCTGCAGCGCCGCCAGCGGGTCCTCGACCTCGAGCACCCAGGCGCCGCCCAGACCCTGCGCCCGCCCCGGGCCGACCACGGCGCCCCAGGCGCCCGCCGCCAGCGCCGCGCCGGCGAACTCGCCGCCGTCGATGTTCGCGCCGGGGAGGCCGAAGAAGAGGTCGCCCTCGCCCGCCGCGCCGGAGTCGATCACAGCCCGCCGCGGCCCGCCGAGGTCCCCGGCGGCGGCGACCTCGGCGCCGATCGCGGCCGCGATCTCCTCCCCGTTGAGGTTCACAGTGGTTCCGCTCCCTGCAAACGGATCAGCTCCTCGCGCACGACCTCGCGGTCATCGAAGGGGATCTTGCGCCCGTCCTCGAATTCCTGTCCCTGCTCGTGACCCTTGCCGGCGACGACGACGGTGTCGCCCGGCCTCGCGCGCGAGAGGGCGAGGGCGATCGCAGCCCGCCTGTCGACCTCGGCCTCGACCCCTTCGCGGTCATCCATACCGGCCAGGATTTCCTCGACGATCGAGTCCGGCGGCTCCGAGCGCGGGTTGTCGGAGGTAACGATCGTCAGGTCCGACCCGGCGGCCGCGGCCCGGCCCATCCGAGGCCGCTTGTCGCGGTCGCGGTCGCCGCCGGCGCCGAAGACGGAGATCACCCTGCCGCCGCTCAACCGCCGCGCCGCCGCCAGCACGTTGTCGAGCGAGTCGGGGGTGTGGGCGTAGTCGACCAGGACCGCGAACGCCTGACCCTCGTCGATCGGCTCGAACCTCCCGGGCGGGGCGCTCGCCGTCGCCAGCGCCGCGGCGATCTCGGTGCCCTCGATGCCGATCGCGCTCGCCGCCGCGAATGCCGCCAGCGCGTTGGCGACGTTGAAATGACCCGGGAGCCGGGTGCGGATCTCGACCCCGGCGACGGTGAAGCGCGACCCGGTCGAGTCGAACGACACTTGGCGGGCGGAAAAGTCGGCCTTGCGTCCGCCGGCGGAGAAGGTCAGCGCATCGAATTCCTCGGCCAGCCGCCGGCCGTACGGGTCGTCGACGTTGACGACCGCGTGCCGCGGCCCCATCTCGAACAGCAGCCGCTTGGCCGCGAAGTAGTCCTCCATGTCGGTATGGAAATCGAGGTGGTCCTGGGTGAGGTTGGTGAAGACGGCGACCTCGTAGTGGATCGAGTCGCTGCGGTGGAGCGCCAGCGCGTGGGAGGAGACCTCCATCGCGCAGGCCGCGTCGCCGCCGTCGAGCATTCTCCTGAAGGTCGCCTGCAGGTCGATCGCCTCCGGCGTCGTCCGCTCGACCTCCTCCTCGACCCCGCCGACGACCTGCTTCACCGTCCCCAGCAGGCCGCACCGGATCGATGCCGAATCGAGCACCTCGCGGGTCAGGAACGCGGTGGTCGTCTTGCCATTCGTGCCGGTCACCCCGAACACTCGCAGCTCCGAGGTCGGGTCGCCCCAGAACCGAGCCGCGAGCGGAGCCATCGCCACCCGGGCGTCGGCCACCACGACCTGGGTCACCGGCAGCTCGAGCTCGCGCTCGACGACCAGGGCCGACGCCCCGGCGGCGACCGCCACGGGGGCGAAATCGTGGCCATCGGCCGCCGCGCCGACCACGCAGAAGAAGAGCGTCCCGTCGCCGACCCGGCGGCTGTCGTAGGCCAGCCCGCCGACATCGACGCGCGGGTCGCCGACGACGCGGGCGTCCTCGAGCCCTGTGATCAGCTCAGCGAGTTCCAACGGGGCCGATTCTAGGCTCGGCCACGGGTGCCTATTCGGGCGGGACGCCGAGATAGGGGAGCGCGAATTCGGCGATCTTGCCGAACGCCGGCGCGGCGACCGAGCCGCCGTAGATTTCGCCGTGCGGCTCGTCGACGATCACCGCGACCAGCAGTTGCGGGTCCTGAGCCGGGGCGAAGCCGATGAACGAGGCGATGTATTTCGTCTTCGAGTAGGTGCCGTTTTCGGCGACCTGGGCGGTGCCCGTCTTGCCGGCGAGGGCGTAGCCGGGGACGCTGACCTCCGACGCGGTGCCGCCCGGGGCCAGGACGCCCTCGAGCATTTCCCTGACCTCGGCCGCGACCCCGGCAGAGATCACGCGGTGGCCCTTCGGCTCGTGGACCGGTTCGCCGCCGACGTCCTCGATCAGCTGAGGCCGTTTGAGGATCCCGCCGTTGGCGATCGCCGCGTACCCGGCCATCATCTGGATCGGCGTCACCGAGAGTCCCTGGCCCATCGGCAGGTTGCCCATCGTCGACCCCGAGTATTCGTCGAGCGTCGGAACAAGGCCCTGCTCCTCACCGGGGAATTCGATCCCGGTCGGCCGGCCGAAGCCGAAGCGGTTGATCCATTTGCTGAATTTTTCGGCACCGAGCTCGAGCCCGATCGTCACCGCACCCACGTTTGAGGAATGGGCGAGTATTTCGGCCACCGAGAGGGTCACGGTGCCGCGTTCCTCGGCGTCTTCGATCGTCCGGTCGGCGACCTGCAGGGCGGGCGGCAGCGTGAAGGTGGTCGTCGGCGTCACGATCCCTTCTTCGAGGGCGGCGGAGACCGTGAACGCCTTGAAGGTCGAGCCCGGCTCGTAGGTGAATCCGGTCGCCCGGTTCATCAGGTACTCGGGTTCGACTTCGAGGTCGGTGGGGTCCACGGGCGGCCAGTTGGCCATCGCCAGCACCTGCGAGTTGCGGGGATTCATCACGATCGCCGTCGCCCCCTTCGGCGACCACAGTTCGCCGACTTCGCCGAGGGCTTCTTCGGTCGCCTTCTCGATCGCCGGGTCGAGGGTCGTGCGGACATTGGCGCCGTCTTCGGCTTCGGTGACCGTGTCGAGGCGGATCGGTTCGCCGAGCGCGTCCTTGACGACCCGCCGTTCGCCGTTGGTCCCGCGCAGCACGCCTTCCTCTCCGAGCTCGAGCCCGGTCAGCCCCTCCCCTTCGGTCCCGACCGAGCCGATCGTCTGGCCTGCCATTTCACCCTGCGGATAGCTGCGCTTGCTGGCGGGCAGCTGCCCGATCCCCGGCAGTTCCAGCCGTTCGACCCGGGCCGCCGTCGGCAGGTCGACTTCCTTGTCGACGTATGCGAAGCCGGATTCTTCGGTCAGGCTTTCGAGGATTTCGTCCTTTTCCATCTTCAGGACGCGCGCCAGCTCGGTCGCCGTCTTCACCGGGTTCTTCACCTGGTAGGGGGTGGCGTAGACCGTCGCCGCGTCCTCGGAGACGGCGAGCGGGTTTCCGTAACGGTCGAGCAGGCTCCCGCGGAGGCCCGGAACGGTGGCGACTTCGGTCTGCTGGTAGGCCGCTTCGGAGGCGAGCTGGGCACCCTGCACCCCCTGGAGCCAGGCGGCGCGGCCGATCACCACGAGAAAGCAGAGGAGGAACCCGGCGAAGAGGAGCCCGATCCTGCGCTCGATCGTCCGCATCGCGGCCCTAGTCGCCGGTTTCCGCGGCGGCGAGGCGCTCGGCGGCGATCCGGACGTCGTCCCGGCCTGCCTCGACGTACCCGACGTCCTCGGCGGTCGAGGCCGCGAGGCCGAGCGCGGCGGCTTCGCCGCGCACCCGCTCGGTCGCAGAGATCTGCGCGTCGCGGCTGCGAAGGATCGAGTTCTCTCGGTCCAGCGCCTGGATGTTCTGGTCGATGTGACCGGCGGATGCGGCAAAGCTGAGCGTGATCACGTTGAGGGCCACGATCCCCGCGAGGAGGACGCCGAGCACGCCGATCCAGGCGCGTCCGCGGGTCATCCGGACGACGAGGCCCGAGTCGGGGAGGCGACCGACGGCCGATGCGGTGTTGACCGCGATCGGGATCAGCTGGCCGGCAGGGCGTCGGGCCGGCGCCGGCCGCCGCGCCGGAGCCCGTTTCGCAGGCGCCCGCTTCGGGCGCGGGGGGGCGACCCGCGCCGGAGCGCCGCGCACCGTGGCCGCCTCCATCAGGCGACCTCCGCCGGGGTCGGAGCGATCTTGGTCGCCGCCCGCAGGTGGGCCGATTTCGCGCGCGGGTTCGCCGCGAGCTCCTCGGGGCCGGGCGCGACCGCGCGCCGGGTCAGAAGCTCGGCTTCAGGGTCGCGGCCGCAGACGCAGACCGGGAGCTCGGGCGGGCATACGCAGCCGCGGGCGCGATCGGCGAGGAACCGCTTGACGCGGCGGTCCTCGAGCGAGTGGAAGGAGATCGCGGCGAAGCGGCCGCCCTGTCCAAGCATGCGCCAGGCGGTCGGCAGCGCGTCGTCGATCGAGTCGAGCTCCCCGTTGACCGCGATTCGCACCGCCTGAAAGGTGCGCTTGGCCGGATGGCCGCCGCCGAACCGAGCCGAGGCGGGGATTCCCGCCTTGACCGCGGCGACGAGCTCGGAGGTGGTGCGCAGTGGTCGGCGGCGGACGATCTCGCGCGCGATTCCGCCCGCGTAGCGCTCCTCGCCGAAGCGGCGCAGCGCGAGTGCGATCCGCGACTCGGGCCACTCGTTGAGGAGGTCGGCGGCGCTGAACTCCTGACGGGTGTCCATCCGCATGTCGAGCGGCGCGTCGTAGGAATAGGAGAAGCCCCGCTCGCGGGCGTCGACCTGCATCGAGGACATTCCGAGGTCCATGTAGACCATCTCTGGGCGGATGCCTTCGCCGTGGAGGGTGCGAAGCCCTGCCGCGAAGTCGGTCCCGATCAACCAGCACCTGCAGGGGACTTCCCCGGCGAAGCGCTCGAAACGGGCCTCGGCGGCGGGATCGCGGTCGATCGCGATCAGCGTTCCCTCGGGGCCGAGAGCGTCCGCGATCCGGCGCGCGTGGCCGCCACCGCCGAAGGTGCAGTCGACGGCCGTCTGCCCCGAACCGGGAGCCAGAAGCGAGGTCAGCTCCTCGGCGAGGACGGGATCGTGCTCGGTGGGCATCAATCCAACAATGGCATCGCCGGCGATCGCGGCTCGCTCCGCATCGGCTCGCATTTGACTCGCGGGGCGCATCTCACTCGCCCGTCCCCGCGAGGCCCTCGGCGATCTCGGCGGCGGAGGAGTCGAGCTCCTCCTCCTGCTTCGCCCAGGCCTCGGCGTTCCAGATCTCGAGGTACTCGCCGGCGCCGAGCACGACGCAGGGGCCGGCAAGCTCGGCGTGGTCGATCAGCGGCTTCGGGACCCGGATCCGCCCGGCCGAATCGAGCTTCTCGTCGAACGAGCCGCCGTGGAAGCGGCGGCGCAGGCTGCGTGCGTCCTTGCCGAACGGGCTGTGGGGAGCGAGGAAGCGGTCGGAGAGGCTCTCGAACTCGCTGGTCGGATGCACCCAGACGCAGGGGTCGAAGCCCTTGGAGAGAACGATTCCGTCGGCGAGGGCCGCGCGGAACCGCGACGGAACCGTGAGGCGGTCCTTGGCGTCGAGGCTGTGCTCGTAGAGACCCCGAAATGCCATTCCCCGGTGGGTTCCTTTCTGCGACCTGGCGAAGAGTTAGGGCCGGAGTGATGAGGTGGGAGGAGCCTCACCACCCCGGCCCTTGGGCTTCAACTCGAGCGCCACAGTAACCCACTCTCCCCCACTTTGCAACACAGGTCGGACGGAACGCCCCAACTCGCAAGGTCCGTTGCATCGAATAGATTCGGCGGGTGAGCTCGCCGCAGGCCGCCGAAGTCCCGGTCGCTGACGCCGACGACCTGCGGGGCGAGTACTTCGGCCTCCTGATCCGCAGGCCGCTGACCCTGGTGCTGCTCGCCGCCTTCGCGATCGCGGCGGCCGTCGCCGGCCTCGCCCTGGTCGGACCGCTGATCGGCGCGGCGGCTCTCGGGGCCGCGATCGTCGTCGGTCTCCTCGTCGTCTTCGGGATCGCCGACTCGCGCTCCGAAGATGCCTTCTTCCAGGAGTACGGAGCGGCGCGGCAGATGGCGGTCGAAGACGGCCGTCGCCATCTACCCGAAGGGACGCCGCTGCTGACCAAGGGCGACGACCGCTACGCGACCCGATTGCTCGAAGGGCCGCTGGGGAACGGCGTGACGGGGCTGCTCGCCCTCTACACCTATGAGGAAAAGAGCTCCGACGGCCAGGGCAGCGAGAACACCAACAGGTACCACTACACGGTCGGGATCGCCGAGATCCCCGAGTGTCGCCTCCTCGTCCCCGAGCTCTACTGCCGGCATAGGTTCGGGCTGCACGCGCTCGAGGGCCTCGAGGACGTCTTCCGCTCGAAAAAACGGGTCGAGTTCGAGAGCGAGAAGCTGACCGAGCGCTACGAGATCTTTGCCAACCCCGACCTCCAGGACTTCAACTGGCTGCGCCAGCTCTTCTCCCCCAGCTTCATCGTCTGGCTCGCCGACACGGCCCCCGACAGGTTTGCCTTCGAGCTGGTCGGCGGCCACCTCTGCTGCTACGTCAAAGGCTTCGAGAAGGATGCCGCCCACCTCGACGCGATCCGCGAAGCGACCGCCACCGTCGCGACCCGGCTGCGCGAGGAGTCGACCGAGTAGGCGTTGGGGCCCAGCGTCAGTCGACGACGGGAGGGCGGGCGCCGGCGCGACGAAGGGCGCCGGCGCTGGCGATCACGACCATCGCCACGGCGACGATGTCTGCAGCAGACAGTCCCTGAGAGAGAGCGAGAAATCCGATCAGGGCCGCCACCGCGGGCTCGAGGCTCATCAACACGCCGAAGACGCTGTTCGGGAGCGTCCTCAACGCTTCCAGCTCGAGGGCATAGGGCAGCGCCGAGCTGAGAAGGCCGACCGCGAGCCCGGTCGCCAGCGTTGCGGGGGAAAGCAGGCCTTCTCCGACCGCGCCGATGCCGAAGGGCAGGGTCATCACCGCCGAGGCGGCCATCGCCAACGCGAGCGGCGCCAGCCCCTCGTGACGACCGAGCCGCGCGTTGAGGACGATGTACGCCGCCCAGCAGGCGGCCGCGAGAAGCGCCAGGGCAACGCCGAGAATCTCGGAACCGCCTCCGATGCCGCCGGAGAGCAGGAACACGCCTCCGGCGGCGAGGGCGACCCAGATCAGGTCGCGGCGGCGGCGGGCGCCGGCGAGCGCGACGCCGAGCGGCCCCAGGAACTCGAGAGTGACCGCGGTGCCAAGGGGCAGTCGGTCGATTGCGGCGTAGAAGGAGAGGTTCATCACCGACAGGACCAGCCCGAACAC
>DASXBC010000073.1:0-4794 GCA_036406355.1 Solirubrobacterales bacterium
GGCTGGGTCGACACCAGGATGGTCCAGGACGCCTTCGCGAGCAACGGCGGCCGCATGGAGGAAAACCTGCCCAACTTCCTGAAGAAACGGATCCAGCCGGACGAGGCGGGCGCCGCCGTCGTGCGCGGAATCGAGGAACGGGCGCCGCGGATCTTCGCCCCCAAGTGGTGGCGCTACGTCTCCGCCCTGCGCGGCATCCTCAACCCGCTGCTCGACTCGCGGGCGGAGCGGGACAGGCGAATCGTCAAGACGGTGCTCGAGGTCGAGGCCGACGCCGACGAGCAGGGCGCCGCGGCTGTCTCAGCCGCCTCGCGTTAGCCGCTCGAGCAGGATCACGACCGACTCGTAGCCGGCACCAGTGGCGCGGTTGAGGCCGATCTCGCAGGTGCGGTTGCTGGAGAGGTGGGCGTCGAAGGAGCGGCCGGAGAGCTCGGCGGCCTGCTCGGCGGTCGCCGCCGCGGTCAGCTCCGGGTGGGAGATGCCGCGATCCCCGGCGAAGCCGCAGCAGGTGGCGGAGGGAGCGACGTAGACGTCGTCGGCGAGCGCTCCGGCGAGCGCCCGGAGGCGAGGGGCGAGACCCATGTGGCGGGTCGCGCAGGTCGGGTGGACCGTGGCCGAGCCGACCGTGTTCGAGACCTCGAGCTGCGGCAGCAGCCGATCGTGGGCCCAGGCGACCGAGTCGACGATCTCGACCCGGCCGAGCCGGTCGCCGTTCTCCTCGCTGAGAACCCCCTCGCCCGGGGAGGCGACCGCCTGGGTGCAGGAGGCCGCGTCGATCACCACCGGCAGCTCCCCCTCCCCGCTCCACTCCCAGAGGCGCTCGACCAGCTCGTTCGCCTTGCGGCGGTGCGCCCGGCCGAACCCTTTCGAGCTCCACGGCAGCCCGCAGCAGCTCCCCTCGACCCCGGCCGGGATCCAGACCGGGAGGCCGGCCCGGACGGAGACCGCGACCAGCGCCGCCGGCAGACCGGCGCCGGCACGGCCGTCGCCGAAGATCCGGTTGGTGCAGGACGGCACGTAGACGGCGGCGGCGCCGTCGCGGTCGGTGTCCGGAAGCTTCGAGGGCGCGGGGCCGGGCAGTGCACGACCGCGCCGGGTGCGGCGCGCGAGCGGCGCGCCGACCCGCAGCCCCGCCCGGCTCGCCCTCTCGACCGCGGTCCAGCGCTCGGCCGTCCGCAGCGCCAGCGATTCGGCTCTGGCGGTGTGGCGCTCCCCGCGCAGATCCTTGACCAGCCTGCCGGTGTCGATCCCGAGCGGGCAGGCGAGCTGGCAGGAGCCGTCGGCGGCGCAGGTGTCGAGCGAGTCGTATTCGGACTCCTCGAGCAGTGCCGTCTGCAGCGGCGAGCCGGCGGGCTGGCGCGCCATCTCCCGCCGCAGCACGATCCGCTGCCGCGGCGTCGTCGTCAGGTTGCGGCTCGGGCAGACCGGCTCGCAGAAGCCGCACTCGACGCAGGCGCTCGCCGACTCCTCGATCTGGGGCGTGGTTTTGAGGTTGCGGAGGTGGGCGCCGGAGTCCCGGTTGAGGATCACCCCAGGGCCGAGGACGCCATCGGGATCGGCGAGGCGCTTGACCCGCCACATCAGCTCGGTCGCCTTCTCGCCCCACTCGCGCTCGACGTAGGGGGCCATGTTGATCCCGGTCCCGTGCTCGGCCTTGAGCGAGCCGTCGTACTTGCCGACGACCAGCTCGACCAGCTTCGCCATGAACGCCTCGTAGCGGTCGAGGTCCTCCTGTATGGCGAAGTCCGGGGTCAGCATGAAGTGGAGGTTCCCGGCTGAGGCGTGGCCGGCGACGCCCGGGAGGAAGCCGTGCTCTCCGAGCAGCGCCTGGAGGTCGCGGGCGCCCTCGGCGATCCGCTCCGGCGGCACGCAGACGTCCTCGACGATCAGCGCGGTCCCGGGCAGGCGCAGCCGGCCGATCAGGCCGTGCAGACCCTCGCGGACGCGCCATGCGAGCTCGATCTCCTCAGGATCGCGGGTGAACTCGATCGGGCGAATGGTCGTTTGGGAGGAGAGGATCTCGCCGGCGCGCTCGACCTGGGCATCGAGCTCGGCGTCGGTCGCGGCGCCGTACTCGACCAGCAGCACCGCCGACTCCGGCGGAAGCTCGCGCCACTCCTCGGGCGCGCCGACCATGTTGTAGCTGGCGGTGATCAGGGCCGGGGCGACCATCAGCTCGACCGCGGTCGCGCCGCTCTGCACCAGGTCTCGGACCGGGGCGATGGCCTCGTCGATGCCGGGGAAGTGGATCCAGGCGGTCGTCGTCCGGGCGGGGAGTGGCACCGTCTCGAAGACCGCCTCGGCGAGGAACGCGAGGGTGCCCTCGGAGCCGACCAGCAGCCGGCGGAAGATCTCGAGCGGCTCGTCGGCGTCGAGGAATGCGCAGAGCCGGTACCCGGTCGTGTTCTTGATCGCGAACTTGCGACGGATCCGGTCGCTGAGCTCGGCGTCGGCGCGAATCTCGTCTCGGATCGCCTCGAGTCCGGCGGCCAGCTCGGGCTCGGCCGCGGCGAACTGCTCCGCCGCGCCGGGCGCCGCGCTGTCGATCCTCGTCCCCGACGGCAGGACGAAGGTCAGCGAACGGACGGTCGAGTAGGAATCGTGGACGACCCCGCACCGCATCCCGCCGGAGTTGTTTGCGACCACCCCGCCGACTGTCGCGATGTCGGTGCTGGCGGGGTCGGGCCCGAGCTTGCGCCCGTGCGGGGCGAGGACCCGGTTGGCGTGGCCGAGGACCGTCCCGGGGCCGACGCGGGCGAGCGCTCCCCCCTCCTCGACCGCGACGCCGCCGAAATGGCGGCGGACGTCGACCAGGATCCCATCGGTCTGCCCCTGTCCGTTGAGGCTGGTGCCGCCGGCGCGGAAGACGACCGGGATGCCTGAGCGGCGACCGAACGCGAGGACCTTGGAGACGTCGCCGGCGTCGTGGGCCATCACCACCGCGCGCGGCAGCAGCCGGTAGGGGCTGGCGTCGGACGCGTAGCGGACGATGTCGCTGGCCCGGGCGAGGACGCGGTCGGCGCCGAGCAGCGCCTCGAGCTCGCCGCGCAGCGGCTGTGCGACACCCGCCGCCAGCTCGTCCGGCGCGCGGTCTGAGGCCGGCTCCGAGGCGGGCGGCGCGCTGACCCGGCTCTCAAGCAGCCAGCCCATCGCCCGAGCTTAGAAGAGAGACATTCCGGGCTCGACCGGGACTTCGACGAGCTCCGGCTTCGAGGAGGCGAGGGCGGTCGCCAGCGCGTCACGGACCTCGTCGCGGCCGGAGGCCCGGCGGGTGTTGACTCCGTAGCCGGCGGCGACTGCGGCGACGTTCAGCTCCGGCAGATCGAGGCCCGGCGCGCCCGTCACTCCCTCGACGTCGGCGAACCACTTGAGGATCGCGTACTCGGCGTTGTTGAGGACGAGGAAGGTGACGGGCACCTCGTGGGCGACGGCGCTCCAGAAGGCGGAGATCGCGTACTGGGCCGAGCCCTCGCCGAGCACGCAGACGACCGGGCGGTCCGGCTGCGCGAGCTGGACGCCGATCGAGGCGGCGAGACCGAACCCGAGGCCGCCGCCGGAGCTGAAGTAGTAGCTGCCGGGGCGCGAGAGCCGCAGCTGGTTGCGGAGCGCGAGCGTGCTGGCCGGCGACTCGAGGACGATGATCCCGTCCTCGGGGAAGACCTCGGCCAGCGCCGAGTGCACCGTCGAGGAGTTCAGCGGGTCGGTCGCGGGCAGCTCCTGGGGGCCATCGTTCGGCTCCGGCGCCTGGCGCGAGGACTCCGGCACCGCCTCGAGCAGCGCCGCCAGGCTGAGGCCGACGTCGGCGACGATCGCGTCGCCCATCGGCGCCCGCGCCGCCTCGTCGGGATCGCTCGTGATCGCGACCAGCTCCGCACCCTCGGGCAGCAGCGGCCCAGGAATGTAGGGGTAGTAGGGGAAGACCGAGCTGCCGACGACGAGGATCAGGTCATGGCCCTCGAGGGTCTGGGAGACGGGGCCGATCGCCGGCGGCAGGACGCCGCGGTAGTTGGGGTGGCTCTCGGGAAAGCCGATCCGGCCGCCGCCCGGAGCCGGGGTCGCCCAGACCGGGAGGCGCTGGCGCTCGGCGAGCCCGATCGCCGCCTCCCAGCCGCCGGCGGCGTCGACGTCGGGGCCGGCGACGAGGACCGGGTTCGAGGCGCCGTCGAGGCGCACGGCGAGGGCGCTGATCGCCTCCGGGTCGGCGACCGCGCGGCCGGTGACCCGGCGGGCGATCACCTCGCGGGCGTCGGCGTCGTCGACCTCGACCCCCCAGTCGTCCATCGGCAGCGACACGAAGACCGGCCCGCGCGGGGACATCGAGGCCAGGTGCAGGCCGTGGGCGAGCGCCAGCGGCACGTCCTCGGCCCGGGCCGGCTCATAGGCCCACTTGACGAGCGGGTGCGGCATCCGGATCGCGTCGCGGTTGGTCAGGTTCGCCTGCAGCGTCATCTGGGCGCGGACCTGCTGGCCGGCGGTGATCAGCAGCGGCGAGTGGTTCGCCTGGGCGTTGAAGATCGCCCCCATCGCGTTGCCGACCCCGGGAGCGGTGTGGAGGTTGGCCACGGTCGTGCGGCCCGAGGCCTGGGCGTAGCCGTCGGCCATCCCGACCACGACCGCCTCATGGAGGCCGAGCACGAAGCGGAAGTCCGAGGGAAACGACGCCAGCATCGGCAGCTCGGTCGAGCCCGGGTTGCCGAAGATCGTCGTCATCTCGTTGGCGCGGAAGAGATCGAAGCTGGCGCCGAGGACGGTGGGCATCGCGGTCGCAACCCTACAGGGAGATTGCGGGACTAA
>DASXBC010000074.1:0-19880 GCA_036406355.1 Solirubrobacterales bacterium
GGGCCTGCTCCGGCGTCGCGGTCCGTCCCGTCCCGATCGCCCAGATCGGCTCGTAGGCGATCGTCACCTCGGCGAGGTGGGTCGGCTCGACGCCGGCCAGGTCGATCTCCAGTTGTCGCTCGAGGACCGCCTCGGTCTGGCCTCCGTCGCGGGCCTCCTCGCTCTCGCCGACGCAGAGGATCGGCTCGAGGCCGGCTGCCAACGCAGCCGGGACCTTGCGGGCGAGGGCCTCGTCGGTCTCACCGAAGAGCCGCCGCCGCTCCGAGTGGCCGAGGATCACCGCGTCGACCTCGGCCTCGACCAGCATCGGCGCCGAGACCTCGCCGGTGAAGGCGCCCTCCCCGGCCTCGTGCATGTTCTGGGCGGCGACCCGGACGGCGCTGCCGCGCGAGCGCTCGACGACCTCGCGCAGGGCGAGGAACGACGGGCAGATGACGACGTCGTGCTCGGTCGCCGCGATCTGCGGCAGGAGCGCGTCGACGAACCGCGCCGCCTCGGCGACGGTCTTGTGCATCTTCCAATTCGCCGCGAGCAGTGGAGTCCTCTCAGGCATCGCGCAGCGCCTCCACTCCGGGCAGCTTCCTACCCTCCAGCAGCTCCAACGAGGCTCCTCCTCCGGTCGAGATCCAGTCGATTCGGTCGGCAAGTCCGAACTGGCGGACGGCCGCGACCGAGTCGCCGCCGCCGACGACGGTGATCCCCGGCGCCGCCGCGACGGCCTCGGCGACCGCCCGCGTCGCGGACGCGAAGGGCTCGAGCTCGAAGGCGCCCATCGGGCCGTTCCAGAGCACCGTCCCGGCGCCGCCGATCGCCTCGGCGTAGGCGGCGGCGGTGCGGGGGCCGACGTCGAGCCCCATCCATCCGTCCGCCACCTCGACTCCGTCGCTCTCGCGGCGCTCGGCCTCGGCGTCGAAGCGGTCGGCGAGGACGAGATCGACCGGAAGCGACAGCTCGCAATCGGAGCGCTCGGCGCGCTCGAGGGCCTCGGCCGCGAGCCGCACGCCCTCCTCCTCGACCAGCGAGTCGCCGGTCGCGATCCCCTGTGCTCGGAAGAAGCTGAAGCACATCGCGCCGCCGATCAGGATCCGGTCGGCGATCTCGAGGAACCTCTCGATCACGCCGATCTTGTCGGAGACCTTGGCGCCGCCGAGAACGACGACCAGCGGCCGCCGGGGCGACTCGACGACCGCGGTCAGCTCGGTCACCTCGCGCTCGAGCAGGAGGCCGGCATAGCCGGGCCGGACGTGGGCCACCCCCTCGGTGCTGGCGTGGGCACGATGGGCGGCGCCGAAGGCGTCGTCTACGTAGAGGCCCGCGAGGGCGCCGAGGGCGATCGCGAAGTCGGGGTCATTCTCGGTCTCGCCGGGCTCGAAGCGGAGGTTCTCGAGCAGCAGCATCTCGCCCGGCCCGAGCCCGCGCGCGAGCTCCTCCACCTCGAGGCCGACCACGGCGGGAGCCTGGACGACGTCCGCTCCGAGCAGCTCGCCGAGCCGCTCGCCCACCGGCCGCAGGGAGAGCTCGGGGTCGGGTTTCCCCCCGGGCCGACCGAGATGTGAGCAGAGGACGAGCGAGGCACCGCGTTCGCGCAGCAGCTCGATCGTCGGCAGCGCCGCCTCGATTCGCATGTCATCGGCGACGACATATTCCGCCGCCTCCCCTGCTCCCGCTCGCCCGGAGCAATCAGATATGGATCCGGGCTCGCTTCCGCGTCCGGGGGCGGCGGGCCTTCTCTCCAGAGGCACGTTGAAATCGACCCGGAGCAGCACCCGCTCGCCCGCGACGGGGGCGTCGCGGACGCTTGCCTTCGAGAAGCTCACCGTGCCGAGGGTCAGAGGACCTTGCCGGCGAGATCGACGCAGCGGTTGGAGTAGCCCCACTCGTTGTCGTACCAGGAGACGACCTTGATCATCGTGCCGTCGCCGATCGCCATCGTCTGCTCGGAGTCGAAGATCGAGGAGTGCGCGTCGCCGATGATGTCGGTCGAGACGATCGGGTCCTCGGTGTAGGAGAGGATGCCCTCGAGCGGCCCCTCGGCGGCTGCCCTCACCGCGGCGTTGACGGCATCGGGGTCGCTCGGCTCCGACGGCGTGAAGACGAGGTCGACGACCGACCCGGTTGCGACCGGCGCCCTGATCGACATCCCGTTCAGCTTCCCGTTCAGCTCGGGCAGGACCAGCCCGACCGCCTTGGCGGCGCCGGTCGTCGTCGGGATCAGGTTGATCGCCGCCGCCCGCGCCCGCCGCAGGTCCTTGTGCGGCATGTCCTGGAGCCGCTGGTCGGCCGTGTAGGCGTGGATCGTGGTCATCAGCCCCAGCTCGATCCCGATCGAGTCGTTGATCGCCTTCGCCAACGGCGCCAGGCAGTTGGTGGTGCAGGAGGCGTTGGAGATGATGTGGTGGTTCTCGGGGTCGTAGCTGTCGAAGTTGACGCCGAGCGCGAGGGTCACGTCGGGGTCCTTGGCGGGAGCCGAGATGATCACCTTCTTCGCGCCGGCGGCGAGGTGCTTGGCGGCGTCGTCCCGGCCGGTGAACAATCCCGTCGACTCGATGACGACGTCGACGCCGAGGTCGCCCCAGGGCAGCGCCGCCGGGTCGCGCTCGTTGAGAATCTTCACCTCCGCGCCGTCGACCGAGATCGAGCTCTCGCCGGCGTCGACCTCGCCGGGAAAGCGACCGTAGCTGGAGTCGTACTTGAGCAGGTGCGCGATCGTCGCCGGGTCGATCAGGTCGTTTACCGCGACGAACTCGAGGTCCGCCCCCGCCGCATGGGCGGCGCGGAAGACGTTGCGCCCGATGCGCCCGAAGCCGTTGATGCCGACCTTCACTGCCATGAACCAGTCCCTCCTCGAGTCGTTTCCTCAGTCACTGCCGATCGTCACCTCGATTTCATACCCGTCGGGGTCCTGCAGGAATGCGGAGTACGAGCCGGAGCCATGCGAGCGATGGTCGCCAGGCTCGCCGGTGCTGGTGCCGCCGGCGGCGACGCCACCCTCCCACGCCGCCTTGACCGCGACGATCCCCAGCCCCGAGAAGCTGAGCAGCCCGAACCCCGGCTGGGGAACGCGGTGGGCGGATATGAAGAAGACGGGTTTTGCGATGCCCCAGCCGACCGTTTCGTCCTCCTCGAAGTGGCGGCGCCAGCCGAGCGGCGCCAGCAGCGCGTCGTAGAACTTGGCGCTCCGCGGCAGATCCGAGACCTCGAGTAGGACGTGGTGCAGCATCTGAGCGGAGGCTATAGGGGCGACCGGCCCGGTGCGCGGAAGGCTAGCCGTCGCCCGGGACCCAGCGGAAGTAGCGGATTGCGAGCAGCAGGCCGACCACACCCCAGGCGGCGACGATCACCAGGTTGTCCCACGAGAGGCCGCTCCCGCCGCCCGGCACGTAGGCTTCGAGGAAGGCGTCGAAGAAGTGGCGCACCGGAAACAGCCCGGCGAAGTGGATGACGCCGTCGGGGAGCTGGTCTTCGGGGATGAAGACGCCGGATAGGAAGTAGAGCGGGAAGAGGATCGCGTTGACGATCGGCGCCGCGGCGTCCTGCGAGGGGATCAGCGCGGTGAGCGCGATGCCGAGGCAGCAGAAGGCCGTCGCGCCGACGATCAGGGTGACGAGGATCTCCGGCGCCCGCCCCCAGGGAACGGAGACGTCGTAGAAGACACCGCCGATCGCGGCGAGCAGGACGAGCATCAGCACGGCGACGACGATCGAGTTGCCGATCCTGCCGGCGATGAAGACCCAGGGCGGCATCGGCGTACCCCTGCCCCGCTTCAGGCGACCGTCTTCGCGGGCGATCACGAGCGACATCGCCAGCGTCTGCATCGTCGCCGAGATGATCGAGAGGGTCATGATCGCCGGCACGTAGTACGTCGTCGTCGTCACCCCGCCCCGCACGTGCACCGTTTCGTCGCCGAAGATCGCCGCGAGTAGGACGAAGAACAGCACCGGGAACATGACGGTGAAGAAGACCGACGGCGGGTTGCGCCAGAAGGCCTTCTGGTCATAGCGGAGCTGGTGGAGGACGAGGCTCATCGGTCCTGGGTCAGCTCCAGGTAGACGTCCTCGAGGCTCGGCCGGTTGACTTCGAGGCCCTCGAGGTCGAGTCCCTCGGCGAGCGCCCGCCCGGTCAGCTCGTTGAGAGTCCTGACCGGCGTCGCCGTCTCGACCCGGACCTCCTCCCCGTCGAGCCGATAGGTGATGGTCGCCGGCCGGCTGTCGCGGTCGCCGAGGTCCTCGGGGCTGCCCGCCGCGACGATCTCGCCGCGGGCGATGATCGCGACTCGGTCGGCGAGGCGCTGCGCCTCGTCCATGTAGTGCGTGGTGAGGACCACCGTCTTGCCGAGGCTGCGGAGGCCCGCGACGGCCTCCCAGGCCTGGCGCCGGGCCGAGGGGTCGAACCCCGTGGTCGGCTCGTCGAGAAACAGCAACTCCGGGTCGCCGACCAGCGCCAGGCCGACGTCGAGGCGCCGCTGCTGGCCGCCGGAGAGCCTGCGGGCACGCGTCTCGGCCTGCTCCTCGAGGCCGACCAGGCCGATGACGTCGTCGACCGGCATCGGCGCCGGGTAGTAGCCGGCGAAGAGGGAGAGTGACTCGCGCACGGTCAGGTACGGGTCCGGTCGCGACGATTGGAGGACGATGCCGATCCGGCCCCGCCACGAGCGCCCGGCGTCGGCGGGGTCCTCGCCGAGGACCGTCACCTCGCCGGCGTCGCGATCGCGGTAGCCCTCGAGGATCTCGACCGTGGTCGTCTTCCCGGCGCCGTTCGGGCCGAGAAAGGCGACGACCTCGCCGGCCCCGACCTCGATGTCGATGCCGCGCAGCGCCTCGACGGCGCCATAGCTCTTGCGGAGCCCGCGCACGCGGATGACCGGCTCGCTCACAGAAATGTCTCGCGCTTCGCTCACAGCGCGATAAACCAGATTGCGACGCTTGCTCGCTCCGCGCTCACGGGGTTGATTCTTACGACTCGAGATCGACGTCGCGGTGCTTGACCCGCAGGGTCACGTCCTCACGGCCTTCGAGATCGCGGCGGATGCGGTCGGCGACGGTGACAGAACGATGGCGCCCGCCGGTGCAGCCGATCGCGATCGTCAGGTGGCTCTTGCCCTCGGCGACATAGGCGGGAACGAGGAAATCGAGCAACGGCAGGAGGCGCCCGTAGAACTCGCCCGCCTGGGTTCCGGACTGGACGTACTCGCGCACCTTCCGGTCGAGCCCGGTCAGCGGTCGCAGCTCGTCGACGTAGTGGGGGTTGGGCAGAAAGCGGACGTCGAGCGTGAGGTCGGCATCGCGCGGCGGCCCGTTCTTGAAGCCGAACGTCAGCAGCGTGAGCGCGAGCTTGCCGCCGCCGTCGCTGCCGAGCATCTCCTCGGCGATCCTGCCGCGCAGCGCGCCGCCGGTCAGGTCGCTGGTGTCCATCACCACGTCGGCCCGGGCGCGGAGGGGCGCCAGCAGCTCGCGCTCGGCGCGGATCCCGTCGACGATCCTCCCGTCGGGGGCGAGCGGGTGGCGGCGGCGGGTCTCCTTGTAGCGGTCGATCAGCGTCTCCTCGTCCGCCTCGAGGAAGAGGACGCTCGGCTTGAGCCCGTCCGCGTCGAGGTCGTCGAGGACCTGGATCAGGTCGTCGAAGTAGTCGCCGCCGCGGACGTCGGAGACGACGGCCGCCCGCTCGACGCCGCTGCCGCGATGGCGGAACAGCTCGCCGAGGCTGCCGATCATCCGCGGGGGCAGGTTGTCGACGCAGAAGTAGCCGCCGTCCTCGAAGGCGGCGATCGCCTCCGACTTGCCGGCTCCCGAGTGACCGGTGATGACGACCATCGTCACCTCCGGCTCTGCGCCGTCGACCACGCCTATCCCGTCCTGTTGAGCTGCTCGTGGATGTCGCGGGCGACTTTGCCGGGAACCCCCGGAACCGCCTCCAGTTCCTCGCGGCTGGCCGCGATCAGCCGCTCGGGAGAGCCGAAGTGCTGGAGCAGGGCACGCTTGCGGGCTGCCCCGACTCCCCTCAGCTCGTCGAGGACGGACCCGGTCATCGCCCTATCGCGCCGCCCGCGGTGATGCTCGATCGCGAACCGGTGCGCCTCGTCGCGCACCCGCTGCAGCAGCTTCGAAGCCTCCGACTCGGCGGCGAGGTCGATCGGCGCCGCCCGGCCGGGCACGAAGACCTCCTCCTCGCGCTTGGCGAGCGAGACGACGGTGACCCCGCGCTCGACGAATGGGCCCAGCGCCCGCAGGGCCGCCGCGAGCTGGCCCTTGCCTCCGTCGATCATCACCAACGAGGGCAGCGAGGCGAAGCTCTCGTCGCGTTTGCCGTCGTGTGGCGAGAGGTCGACCTGCTCGACGTAGCGGTTGACGCGCCTCGTGAGGACCTCTTCCATCGCCGCGAAGTCGTCGGCGGACGGGTCCTCGACACCCTCCCTGATCCGAAAACGCCTGTAGTCGGACTTCTTCGTCGCGCCGCCCTGGAAGACGACCATCGAGGCGACGGTGTGCTCGGCGCCGAGGTTGGAGATGTCGTAGCCCTCGATCCGGACCGGCAGCTCCTCCATCCCGAGGGCCGCGCTGAGATCGGAGAGGGCGTCGACCCGCCGCTGGCGCCGGTGCTCGCGCCGGAGTCGGTCCTGGTCGAGGGCGAGGCGCGCGTTGCGCTCGGCGAGCTCGCGCAGCCGCCGTTTGTCGCCGCGCTCTGCGACCCTGACCTCGACCGGAGCGCCCCGCTCCTCGCTGAGCGCCGCCGAGAGGATCTCGGCGCGGTCGGCCAGGTAGGGCCCGACCACGATCGTCCGCGGCGCCGCCGGCGAGGCCGAGTAGTACTGGCCGAGGAACTCCTCCGCGACCTCGGCCGGCTCGCGTTCGGCCTGGTTGTCGAGGTAGAAGCTCTGGCGCTCGGCGAGGATCCCGTCGCGGACCTGGAACACCTGGGCGTTGGCGTCGGCTCCCTCGGCGGCGACGCCGATCAGGTCGGCGGTCCCGACCGAGCCGCCGGCGATCCGCTGGCGCTCGAACAGCGACCGGATCGCCTTCAGCCGGTCGCGGTGGACGGCGGCGCGCTCGAATTCCTGGGCGGCGGCGGCGGAATCCATCTTCGCCTCCTCGTCCGCCTCGACCTGCCGGTAGCGGCCCGAGAGGAAGTCGACGATCGCGTCGATGTTGCGACGGTACTCCTCGCTGCTGATGTAGCCGACGCACGGCGCCCCGCAGCGCTTGATGAAGTAGTCGAGGCACGGGCTTCCCGAGCGGCGCCCGGGCTCGGCCCCCTCGCAGGTCCTGTACTGGAACAGCTTGCCGAGCAGGTCGAGCGTCTCGCGCACCCGCTTGGCGCTGGAGAAGGGGCCGAAATAGGCGCGCCCGGCGCGGTGCTTCTCGCGGGTGAAGTAGACCCGCGGATAATCCTCGTCGAGGCTGACGCAGACATAGGGGTAGGACTTGTCGTCGCGCAGGCGGATGTTGAAGCGGGGCCGGTGACGCTTGATGAAGCTCTGCTCGGCGAGCAGAGCCTCGGCCTCGGTCGCGGTCACCAGGGACTCGATCCGCTCGACTCGCGAGGTCAGCCGCGTCTCGCCGCCGGAGAAGTGGGAGGCGACCCGCTTGCGGATCGAGCGCGCCTTGCCGACGTAGAGCAGCTCGTCTTCGGCGCCGTGAAAGAGGTAGACGCCGGGAGAATCGGGCAGCTCGCGGCGCTGCTGCGCGATCCTCTCGGCGCGGCCGCTTTCGCCATCTGACTTCATAGGCCAAAGAGTAGGCTCCTGGCCAGCCGGCCAATCCAACGCCCGACACGGAGAGCGCGATGACCACCACCCAGACCCTGAGCCCGCCCGAGCTGGAGACGCTCCGCCTCGAGATCGACGGCGAGATCGGAACCCTGACCCTCGACCGCCCCGACAGCTTCAACGCGATGAGCCCGGAGATGATCGGCGAGATGATGACCGCCTTCGCCTGGCTGGCGGACGAGGCGCCGCTGCGGGCACTGATCCTCACCGGCGCCGGCAGGGCCTTCTGCGCCGGCGGCGACATCAACGGATTCAAGGCGGGGGTCGAGGACGAATCGGTCGACCTCCCCGCCCAGGTCCGACGCGGCGCCGAGGCGCTGCACACGGCGATCGTCGATCTGCGCCGGATTCCCTATCCGGTGATCGCCGCCGTCAACGGGCCGGCCGCGGGCGCCGGCTTCTCGCTGGCCCTCGCCTGCGACACGCGGATCGCCTCGAAATCGGCCTTCTTCGCCTGTGCCTACGGTCGAATCGGCGCCTCACCGGACGGCGGGATGACCTACTTCCTGCCCCGCGTCGTCGGCCCCAGCAGGGCGATGGAGATTCTCCTCGACGATCCCAACATGGCGGCAGAGGACGCGCTCTCCGAGAGGATCGTCGCCGAGGTCGTCGAGCCCGACGAGCTGATCGAGAGAGCCCGGGCGAAGGCGGAGAAGCTCGCCTCCAAGGCGCCCCACTACGTGCGGATGGTGAAAGTGCTGTGCGGCCAGAGCATCGAGAACAGCATTACCGAGCACCTCCAGCTCGAGCGCCACGGAATCGCCGACAGCATGGGGACCGAGGACCTCCGCGCGGGGGTCACCGCGTTTTTCGGCGGCGACGCACCGGTGTTCGAGGGGCGCTGAACCGAGGTTTGCCGGAGCGCTGATGCGGGTTTAGAGTCCCGTGAGCCCAGTCCCCGAGGAAAGGATTCGCCGATGAAGAAGGCCCTGCCCCTGCTCGTGCTCGCCCTTGCGGCCCTCGCGCTGGTCGCCTGTGGCAGCGACAACGGCACCACGACGACCGAAGCCGAAACCGAAGCGTCGAGTGGGGCGGCCGCCGGAGAATCGGAAGCGGGCGGCGAATCGGGCGGCGAAGCCGGTGGCGCCGGCTCGACGGTGAATATCGAAGCCGACCCGGGGGGCCAGCTGGCCTACACCCAGAAAGAAGTGACCGCCAAAGCGGGCAACGTGACGATCGACTTCAGCAACCCGCAGCCGATCGGCCATGACGTCGTCGTCGAAACCGAAGGGGGCGAAGAACTCGGCGGTACCGAAATCATCACCGAAGGCTCCTCGACGGTATCGCTGAAAGGGCTGAAACCGGGCAAATACACGTTCTTCTGCTCGGTCCCGGGCCACCGCGAAGCCGGGATGGAAGGCACGCTCGTCGTCGAATAGGGCGTTCGGCGTTCAGAGCAGGAGCTCGCCGGCCCCGAGGCGGGCGGCGACGATGTCAGCCACCGCCTCGGGGCCCTCCTCGTCGAGGTCGACGGCGTTCGGCTCGTACTCGCCGAGATCGGCGAAGCTCTCCCAGAGCTGCCTGATCACCTCGGGGTCGGAGAGGAACGGCCCTTCGCGCCTTTCGGCCCGCTCGACGCAGGCCTCCAGCGGCGCCCGCAGCACGGCGTAGGCGACCGCGCGCCCCGCTTCCGCGAGCGCCCGCCGCAATGGCTGCAGGAACCAGGCCGGGATCACGATCCCGTCGACGATCGTGAAGTAGCCGGCGGCGGCGTAGCCGGCGGCGGCGGCGGCGACCACGCGCATCACCACCTCGTTCTGCTCCTTGGACTCGGGCTTCCAGGGCTCGACGTAGCCGGAGCTGACGAAGCGGAAAAACTGGTCGGCCTCGAGGTGGACGGCTCGGGGCGCACGGGCGGCGAGGATTGCCGCGATCGTCGTCTTGCCGACCCCGGGAGGGCCGGTGAGGATCAGGACCGGGGTGTCGGCGTCGATCGCGCCCTCAGCCCTCGGGCGCCATCACCCTCGTGACGCTGTCGCCGACGAAACAGGGCTTCTCGCTGCCCTCGACCTCGAGGGTGAACCGGGTCACCACCTGCCACCAGCCACCACCGACCTCGTCGACTGAGACGACCTCGGCGCGGCAGCGGACCCGGCCGCCGGCCGGGACCGGAGCGGGGAACCGGATCTTGTTCCAGCCGTAGTTGACGCCGAGCACGAATCCGGTCGAGGAAATCAGCTCTTTGCGGAACCCGTCGACCAGCGAGAGGGTCAGGTTGCCGTGGGCGATCGTCGTCCCGAATGGGCTCTCCCTCCTGGCCCGGTCGACGTCGACGTGGATCCACTGGTCGTCGCCGGAGAGGTCGGCGAAGGTGTCGATGTCCTCCTGGGTGACGGTGCGCCACTCGCTCGGCCCGATCTCCCGTCCGAGCATCTCCTGCATCCCCTCGACTCCCTGGACCTCGACGGTCGCCATCGGGCCGCAGTCTATGTCAAGGGGTCGAACGCGACCAGAGCTACTTCGGATCGCCCCAATCGTGGACCTCGAAGGTCGCCAGAGTCAAAGCTCATCCGGATGCGAGACACGCAGGCCGGGGACCCGCTCGAGGTGGGAGAGGTTCCGGGTGACGAGAATCGCGCCCGCCTCCAGACAGATCCCAGCCTGCAACGCGTCGCGAACGTCGACCGGCGTTCCGCTCCGCCGCAGCTCGCCGAGCAGCGCTCCCCCGCGAAGGCCAGCTTTGCGGGTCAACGTCAGGATCGGAGCGGATAGAAGCGTGTGAACGGGTCGGGGGTTCTCGCGGTAGGCACCTCCCAGCGCCAGCTCGAATGCGGTCACCGCGGTCACCCGGTACCCCGCACCCCGGACCAGCATCGCAACCAGGTCGCGACCGGGCCCGGCGCCGCGCAGGTAGTCGATCAGGACGTCGGAGTCGAGGACCGGCCCGGCTGCCACGTCGCCCACGCCTCCTCGCGCGCACGCTCCCACTCCTCGACCTCATCCTCGCTCCAGGCCCCCTCAACCTCCGCCAACTCAGGCGCCAGCTCTGGGTCTGGTCCTCCCCGATCGAGGTGGCGCTCGAGGGCCTCCTCGACGATTGCCGAGAATCCGCGCATGCCCTGTTCGGCCGCCCTTGCCCGCAGCCGGGTGTAGGTGCGGGCGCTGAGCTCGACCGTCGTCCTCATCTGATGCATTCTAACATTCGAATGCATTTTCTAGGCGATCAGGCGAACCTCGAAGCTGGGGAGCACGAGCGCGCCGGAGCCGCCGAGCAACCCGAGGATGCGGCTGACGTAGGCCTGGGTCTCGGGGATCGAGGGCACGCAGCCGCAGTCCTCGACCGCACCGGGGCCGGCGTTGTAGGCGGCGAGGGCGAGCTGCGGCGAGCCGAACTCACGCAGCAGGTCCGACATCAGGTGTGCCTGGGCGTCAATCGCGGCGACCGGGTCGAAGGGATCGTCGAGGCCGTAGGCCGCCGCGGTCGAGGGGATGAACTGGGCGATCCCCTCGGCCCCGGCGGGCGAGGAGGCGAACGGGTCGAAGTTCGACTCGGCCATCAGCTGGGCGGCGAGTAGGGCTGCGGAGACATCCCAGTCGGCGGCGGCCGCGAGGAGAGGCGCCCGAAAGCGCGCCGGGACGAAGCTCGGCAGGCCGCCGGAGGCGGCGACGATCCCGTCTCCGGCGGCGGCAATCGAGTTCCCCTCCCGCGAGCACGGCGCCGGCGGCCGGTCGTAGCCGTAGTGCCACGGCTCCCACGAGTAGCGCTGGACGAAGCCGAATCGGGCGGCGTTGGCGGCGAGCCAAGCGTAGGCCGAGTCGGGGCCGAGGTCGAGCTCGGTCGCGCAGCGGTGCAGCGAATGCCCGGGCGGCGCCACCCAGCGCGGATCGGGATTGGCGGCGAACAGGGCGGCCTGTTCGGCGTCGGAGCGGAAGCCGGAGTTGACGGCCAGGACGACGCCCGCCTGCCTCGCCGCGGCCGCCATCCGGTCGAACGCGGCGGCCACGTCAGGCCGCATCCCCTCCCCCTGCCGGTAGACGAGCGGGCCGGAGTAGCCGCCGCCGGCGGCGACCGGAGGCTGGCTCGGGATCGCACCGGCGGGAGCGGCCGCCTCAGCCTCGGCCGACGCTTCCAGCACGGCGCCGCCGGGTGCCAGATCGGCGAGCACGGCCGCCCGGACTCGGAGCGGAGCGAACGAGACCGCGTCGGGGAAGCTGAGCCGGAGCCTCGTCGCTGCGACCCCGTTGGCGAGGCCTGCCGCGACCGCCGCCGTGCGCGCACGCAGGAGATAGGTGGCCTTGCCGAGGTGGGCGGGGTTCGGCAGCCCATTTGGAAGCGTCGCAGGCGAAAGCAACCGCGGCAGGTCGTCGCGCATCGACCGCGCCGCCGAGATCGCCGCCAGGTCCGCTGCGCGTTGCACCCTCCCCTTGCCGGTCACCGCGGCGGCGATCGCGACGAGCGCGAGCGCTCCTGCGATCACCGCGAACGAGCCGCCGATCGCCAGGACCAGCGCCTGGCCCGTCTCGCCCCCTCGGTCCCGACCGAGTCGCATCGTCATCCCGCCAGCAGCCGCCGGCACGCGGGTTGAGGGAGCGCCTCTCCGAGCCCCGGGCCGAGGGCGCCGGCCAGGGCCCGCCGAGCCGCCAGCCATCCGAGCGGGCGCTTCATCACCGCCGGGCGCAGGCCCCGTTCGACCAGGTGGCCGACGGCGAGAGCGGCCAGGGGGCGGTCCTCGTAGAGGTCCGCTCTCAGCAGGGCGCCGCTGGCCGCGATCGGGCCGTCGAGGGCCGCCTGAACCCGGCCCGGCGGGAGATGGACCGCCGCGGGCGTGCCGCGGCCGATCGCCAGCGCCGCCCCCACCCCCTCGAGCGCGTCCTCGCCTCCGTCCAGCGCCAGGTGGCAGATCCGCCCTCGCGCGGCGACTCCGACCCCGGGCAGATGCGCCGCCAGTCGCTCCTCGAGCTCGCGCGCGGCCGCCGTCGCGATCAGCGCCGGGCGGGGGGCCCTATGGGCGCCGAGATCGATCAGGAGGCCGGCGCGGTCGACCTCGGAGCCGGCGCAGGCGACCGCGGCGGCGGCCGCTCTGGCACCGTGGGCCGCACCGATACGGGCGACGAGAACCACCGCGCTCACCCCTCCCTCGCCGAGGCCGAGGAGGTGACGACGAGGCTGTCGCCGAGAAGGCCGAAGGGCGAGGGCGGCCGCAGCCTGACGGTGACGCTGTCCGGGCCGACCGCGACGTCGACGTCCTCACGCGCCCAGCCCGGCAGGCCTTCGCGCGCGGCGGCCGTCGCCGAACCGCCGGAGGCGAGGGCGAGGGCGCCGGCCTCGGCGGCTCCGTCGGCAAGGGTCAGCGCGTAGCCCGCGAGGAGGAGCTGGAGCGCGATCAGCGCGGCGAGCAGCAGCGCCGGAACCGCGGCGACGAGCTCGACCGAGGCCTGGCCGCGCTCGCTACCCATCGTCTCCGAGTCGCGCGCTCGCGGCGACGCTGAGGGGCGGCATCGCGGGCAGCAGGCGGGGCACCGGCACCTCGACCGAGACGTGGTCGCCCTCGCCGACCCGCGCACCGCGGCGCATCGACGGGGGCAGCGCCGCCCGCGCGGCGCCGGCGGCGTCCCCGCCGACCAAAGACGCCCGCGCCCCGGCCCGCGCCGCGACCCCGGCCGACCAGAGCGCCTGCCCGGCGAGCGCGAGCTGGGCGGCGACGAGAACCGTGAGGAGGAGGAACGGAAGGACCCCGATCAGCTCGATCGACGCGGTTCCCGCCTCGCCGTTGCGGATGGAGGCCGGAGAGCTCATGCCCCGACCGTCCCAGGGCGCGGTTCACCGGTGGCGCGCCGAAACGAACGATTTCGTCGCGGCTCAGCTCAGTATGTGTTCGCTTCGATCCAGATCCGCCAGATCGCGGCGACCGAGGCTGCAAGGAGGAGGATCCAGGCGAGAGTCCCGCCACCTGAAGCGAACATCTCGTCGCTGCCGGCGATCAGGAGCGCAATCAGGCCGACCGCGCCGTAGAGGATCGCCCGCCGGCCGTCGCTGAGCGCCGCCAGCGTCAGCTGGTTCTGGCGGCTGAGCGCGTAGACGGCCCAGGCGATCACCGCGAGGAAGGCGATCGTGATCGTCGCGAGGACGGCTTCCGCGACATTGCCACCGGCGGGGAGAAACGCGACCCCGAAAGCCAGCGCCATCACGATCGCGATGTTGCGCAGGTTCCTCACCTCTCAATTGTAGGAGCTGGGCGCCGGCGCTCACTGATTCGCCATCACGACGATCCCCACCACCACGGCCCCCACCGTGGCGATCATCGCAAGCAGCCCGAGAGCCGCCGCGGCTCCGGCCGCAAGTGGACGGTCGCCGCGACTGAGGTCGACGAACCGAGAGCCACTCCAGATCGCCACCGAGAAAACGGTCGTGATGCCGACGCCGGCGATCAGCGAGGCGACCACCGTCTGCCACAGCTCGCTGGTCTCGACCACGACCGCCATCAGCTCGCTGGAACCGGTGCTCCCTGCTGCGAGCGTCGGGCGAAGGCGAGGATGACCAGCGAAAGCGCCGCCAGAGTGACGACGACCGGACCCAGAGCGCCGGTGCCGAACACCCGCGTCACGGCGTAGGTCGCAGCGCCGATCGCCGCCGCGGCGGGAAGGGTCAGCAGCCAGGCAACCACGATGTTGCCGGCGACGCCCCAGCGGACGGCGGAGAATCGCTTGCCGGCCCCGGCTCCCATCACGCCGCCGTTGATGACGTGCGTCGTCGAGAGCGGGAAGCCGAAGTGAGTCGAGGCGAGGATGACCGCCGCCCCCGCCCCCTGGGCCGAGAATCCCTGTGCGGCGTCCATCTTGATGATCCTGGTGCCGGTCGTGCGGATGATCCGCCAGCCGCCGCTATAGGTGCCCAGAGAGATGGCGGTCGCGGCCGAGATGATCACCCAGGTCGGCGGGTCGGAGCCGGCGGCGAGCGTCCCGTTCGCGATCAGGGCCAGGGTGATGACGCCCATCGTCTTCTGAGCGTCGTTGGTCCCGTGCGCCAGCGCGAGCATCCCGCCGGAGACGATCTGACCGAACCGAAAACCCCGGGTGACGGTTCCCGGCCGCTGATTCCCCACGATGCGGTAGGAGATTCCGATTGCCAGGCCGGCGACGACGAAGGCGAGGACGGGCGCCAGCACGGCCGGCACCAGCACTTTTCCGACCAAGCCGTCGGCGAGTACCGCGTCGAGCCCCGACGCCGCGACCGAGGACCCGACGACGCCTCCGATCAGCGCGTGCGAGGAGCTCGAGGGGAGGCCGAGGTACCAGGTCACCAGGTTCCAGGCAATCGCGCCGATCAGCCCGGCGAAGACGACGGTCGGCGTGATCACCGCAGGGTCGACGACGTCGTTGGCGACCGTCGCCGCGACCGAAATCGAGATGAAGGCACCGACGAAGTTGAGCAGGGACGCATAGGCGATCGCGACGGAAGGGCGCGCGGCGCGGGTTGAGATCGAGGTGGCGACGACGTTGGCGGTGTCGTGGAACCCGTTCGTGAAGTCGAACGCGAGCGCGGTGCCGACGACGATGACGAGGATGACGTCGGAGCTCACGAGTTTTTGATGACGATGCCCTCGATGATCTGGGCCGCGGTCTCGGTCGCGTCGATCGCCTCCTCGAGCACGGCGAACATGTCCTTCCAGCGGATCACGACCATTGGATCGATCCCGTTCGAGAACAGCGACGCGACGGCATTGCGAGATATCCGGTCACCCTCGTTCTCGAGCCGGTGGATCTCGATCCAGTATTTGTCAAGGCCCTTGAAGTCGCGCAGGTGCTCGAGGCCGCCTGCGAGCTGCTCGCAGGCATCGACCAACACCTTCGTCAGCTGCTGGGCCTGGGCCATGGGCGCCTCGATCTGGTACAGCCCGAGCAGGTCGGCCGCCTCCTCGGTGTAATCGACGACGTCGTCCATCTGGGTCGCGAGCGCGTAAATGTCCTCGCGGTCCATCGGCGTTACGAAGGTCGAGTTGAGCCTTTTGACGATCTCGTGGGTGATCCGGTCGCCCTCGTGCTCGGCCGTGAAAATCGCGCGGCCGAGATCCTCGTCATCTGGCCAGCTCGCCATCATCTGGTCGAGCAGGCGGGCCGCGCTGAGGGTGTTCCGGCCGGCCTCGACGAAGAGATCGAAGAAGGTCCGATCACGCGGCAGCAGCGAGAGACGAGCCATCGCGCAATCCTAGTGGTAGCCCGCGTCTCAGCCCGCGGCCGCCGCGAGGTTTTCGGCGGCACGTGCGGCGTGCCGTTCCTGCAGTTCGCGCTGGACGCTTCGCCGCTCCGACTCCGGCGCGGTCAACCGTGTCCAGACGCCATCTGAGGCGAGCTCCCAGGCATTGGAATTGTCAGCAAAGCTGCGCTCGAGAACATCGAGCATCTCGGCCTGGAGATCCGGCTCGTCGACCGGCGTCACGAGCTCGACCCGATGATCGAGGTTTCGAGGCATCAGGTCGGCCGACCCGATCAATATCTGGGTCTGGTCGCCGCGGATGAACGCATAGAGGCGTGAGTGCTCGAGGAACCGGCCGACGATCGAGACGACCCTGATGTTCTCGGACACCCCCGGCACTCCCGGCCGCAGGCAACAGATCCCCCTCACGTTGAGATCGACCGGGACCCCGGCCCGCGACGCCTCGTAGAGAGCGCGGATGCAACGGGCATCGACCAGGGCGTTCATCTTCATCGCGATCCGAGCCTCTTCCCCGGCGCGGTGCGCCTCGACCGTCTGCTCGATCTCCCTCACCAGCCGGTCCCGCATCGTCGTCGGCGAGACGAGGACCTTGCGGAATTCGGCCGGGCGGCCGTACCCGGTGAGGAAGTTGAACATCTCGGCCACGTCGGCGCCGATGTCAGGGTCGGCCGTGAACAGGCCGAGGTCCGTGTAGAGGCGGGCGGTCGTCGGGTTGTAGTTGCCGGTTCCGATGTGGACGTACTCGCGGACCTGGTCGCCCTCGCGCCTGACCACGAGGACCGACTTGACGTGGGTCTTCAGGCCCGGGATGCCGTAGACGACGTGGACGCCGGCCTCCTCCAGCGACTTCGCCCAATGGATGTTCGCGGCCTCGTCGAAGCGCGCTTTCAGCTCGACCATGCAGACCGCCTGCTTACCGCGTTCGGAGGCGCGGATCAGGGCCGGGACGAGAGGCGAATCGTCGCTCGTCCTGTAAACCGTCTGCTTGATCGCGAGGACGTCGGGGTCGGCGACCGCCTGAGCCACAAAGCGCTCGACCGAGGTTGAGAAGGAGTCATAGGGATGGTGGACGAGGATGTCTCCCTGGCGGATCGCGGCGAACATGTCGACCGGCTCGTCGTCCTCGCCCTGGAGCCACGGCTGCGTGGACGGCGTCCATGGCTCGTAGCGGAGCTCGGGCCGGGCCGGGACATCGGCGATGTCGCTGAGGTCGGCGACGTCGATCAGCCCCTCGATGTCGTAGACCTCTCGATCCTCGAGCCGGAGCGCGTCGATCAGCTGACCGCGGAGCTTGGGGTTCATCCCGGCCGCGACCTCGAGCCGCACCACCTCCCCGAACCGGCGGCGGCGAAGTTCGTCCTGGACCGCCTGGAGAAGGTCGTCCGCCTCATCGGAGACCGTGAAGTCGGTGTCTCTGGTTACCCGGAAATAGCCGTGGTCGACGACCTCGGTTCCCGGAAACAGCGCGTCGAGGTTGGCGGCGATTGCCTCCTCGAGTGGCACGAAAGCCTCATTGCCCTCTTCGCCGATCCGGAGGAATCGCCCCAGCAGCTCCTTCGGCACCTTGACGCGGGCGATGATCTCGGTCCCGCTCTCCCGGTCGCGCAACAGAACTCCGAGGCTGAGCGAGAGGTTGGAGATGTATGGAAAGGGGCGGCCGAGGCCGATGACCAGCGGCGTCAGAGCCGGGAACACCTGGTCGTGAAACCGGGCGTCGATTTCGCGTCGCTCCGCCTCGCCGGCCGTCTCCAGGGAGACCAACCGGATCCCCTCCTCCTCCAGCGCCGGACGCAGCGTCCCCTCGAAGCATCGGTGAAGGCGCTGGTCGAGCTCCAGGACCCGGGCCTGGATCGCGTCGATCTGTTCGCCCGGCCCGAGGCCATCCGGTCCGCGGGCGTCGATGCCGGCGTCGAGCTGGTCGAACAGGCCGGCAACACGGACCATGAAGAACTCGTCCAGGTTCGAGGCGTAGATCGAGCAGAAGCGAACCCGCTCGAGCAGCGGAATCTCCGGGTCCTCGGCCAATTCCAGCACCCGTTGGTTGAAGTCGAGCCAGGAGAGCTCGCGGTTGAAATAGAGCGCTGGATCGTCGATCCAGTCATCGTACTGCTGCCTTCCGGCCTGCCAGCCGGCTTCAGGCCGCACGAACAGCGGCTTGCTCGCTGCCCGCCGATGCCCAGAGCGCGCGATCGTACCCGGCGGCCAGCTGCTCGAGCGACCCCTCCCATGAACGCGAGCGTGCGGCTTCCACGCCCGATGTGCCGAGGCGCCTGCGCAGCAACGGCGAGGCGGCGAGCCGAAGCAGGGCGCCGGCGAGATGGTCGGGGTGGGCCTGGCAGAGGAAACCGGTGTGATTGTTCTCGATCAGAGTCGCCGGGCCGCCCTCGGAGACCGCGATCACCGGCAGCCCGCTGGCGCCCGCCTCGAGCACGACCTGGCCGTAGGTGTCGGTCCGAGAGCAGAACAGGAACATGTCGGCGCTGGCGTAGGCACGGGCCAGCTCCTCGCCCTCGAGCCAGCCGAGGAAGGTGGCGTCCTCGCCGAGACGCTCGCGCAGCTCTCCCTCCTCGGGACCGCCGCCGGCGAGGAGCAGGTGAAGACGGGGCTCGCTGCGACGGGCGCGCAGAAACGCGTCGGCGAGCAGGTCGACCCCCTTCTCGCGGGTCATCCGCCCCGAGTAGAGGACCTTGATCTCGCCCGGGAAGGCATCCCGGTCGGCCTTGACCGGATCGAAGCGGGAGATGTCGACACCGCGCTCCCAGCGGCCGATTCTGCTTCCCTCGACGCCGAGCTCGCCCAGCGAACGGTCGGCGGCGGGGCTGGGCGAAAGCACCACCGACGGCACAGCGTAGAAGGCGGCGATCGCAGCCCGCGCCATCGCCTCGAGGCCACTGTCCTCGGTCCGAAGGCCGGCGTAGGCCGTCAGCTCGGTGTGGTAGCTGCCGACCAGTGGCATTCCCGTGATCCTTCCGAGCAGCGTCGAGGCGATCCCGGCGGGGCCCGGGGCGGTGACGTGGAGCAGGTCGTAACGCCCCTCGGCGAGGGTCTCGACGAGATCGGTGAGCCCCGGCACCCCGAGGCTCATGCCCTGGTAGTAGGGGACCTCCAGCTCGGTCGCGGCCGGCAGCCGGCGGTCGACGCCGGCATCGGTGCCGACGACCTCGACCTCGTAGCCAGGGACTCCGTGCTCGCGGATCTGCTCGATCGTGTGGGCGACTCCGTGGGTCGAGTTGATCCCGTCGGCGATGACCGCGACCCGGCGCTCACCCTCGCGACCGGCGAGCTTCGCCTTCTCGGCACCCAGGAACGCAGCCGAGGGCGCATAGGGAATCGCCGGGATGAGCGCCTCGAAGAGACCGCCGAGCGCCGCGCCAGGATCGCCCTCGATGACCGCTCTGCTGCCGTCCGCTACGGCCCGCCGAAGCCGCCGCTCATGTGTGCGCCGTGCCCGGCGGTAAAGAGTCGCGTGCGAGAAGCAATCGTCCTGCAGATGCCCGAGCAGAGCTCGTCCGCGAAGGTCGAGGCCGATCGAGCTGAGCCAGGTCTCGAGCATGCGGCGAGCGTCGTCGGGCCCGATGTCGGCGGCGATGGCCCCCTTGCGGGCGGCGCCCTGGCTGACGACACGCTGGGCGATCTTGAGGACGCTGCCGGGGTCAGGCGACCCGGGACCCGGCCCGTGGTGGTCGAGGGCGAGGGCGCGGGTGGCGAGCGCCATCGCCGCGTGTGCCCATTTGGCGGCGCTGCCCTGTTCTCCGCCCGCCGTCGCCCGGCCGGCCCGGATCTGTTCGAGAAACTCTTCCGGCGTGGACGCGCTCGGCACCTCGGTGAAGGTCCTGCCGATATCCACGCCGGCGTGATCGTCGGAACCGCCGATCCCGGTGCCGCCGTGCGTCTCGATGTAGATCACGGCCGGGGCGTTGAGCTCCGCTGCCCGTGACCCGTTGCGCACCTCCCAGATCGGGA
>DASXBC010000075.1:0-2066 GCA_036406355.1 Solirubrobacterales bacterium
ACGGGTTCGACTACGACCACAACCGGCTCTCGGCCGACCAGCAGGATCGGGTGTGCGGCCGATGAAGCGCCCCGACCTGACCCAGCTCGCGGTCGGCCTGGCCATCGTCGTGCTCGGGCTGCTTCTCCTTCTTCAGGCGGATGGCAGCATCGACCTCGATGGCGGCTGGCTCGCCGCCGGGCTCACCGCCGCCGGCGGGACCGCGCTCCTGGCCAGCGGCCTGGGCGCCCGCGATACGTGAGTTGAGCCGATACAGGCCAAGATGAACCCATGAGAGACGGCGCTTCAAGACTGCGCCGCGATTCCCGCCGGTCAGTGCTCGGCGGCGTCTGCGCGGGCTTCGCCCGCTGGCTCGGCATCGACCCGATCATCATCCGGGTGGGGATGGTCGTCGTCACGATCGGCTCGAGCGGCGGCGCGGCGATCGGCTACCTGATCGCCTGGGCCCTGATGCCCTCGGACGCGGGTGAGCCGGCTCGGCGGCGTGAGCGACGCGGGCGGAAGGGCGGCCTGCGGATCGGCTTCGGAATCGCCCTGCTCGTCGTCAGCGCCCTGCTCGTCTTCCGGCAGCTGAACGTCTGGTGGAGCGACGCGGCGGTCTGGCCGATCGCCCTCGCTGCCTTCGGCGTCACGCTGCTCTGGACGCTCTCCCGGCAGCGGGCCGAGCAGGAGGAGGAGGAGACCGAGACGGAGCCCGAGTCCTGGACCGAGCTGCGCGCCGAGGCCCCGCCCGAGCCCCGCGAGCGCGCCAAGCGCGCCTCGGCGATCGGGTTCGGCATCGCCCTTGTGCTCGGGGCGGCCCTGCTCTTCCTCTGGGCGGCGGGAGCCCTGAACGCGGTCAGCGACGTCGCCCTGGCCGCGGTCGTCGTGGCGGCCGCGATCGGGCTGATCTCGGCCCCGTTCTGGTGGGGGATGGGCCGCCGGCTGAGCGCCGAGAAGATGGCGCGCGTCCGCTCGCAGGAGCGAGCCGAGGTCGCCGCCCATCTGCACGACTCGGTGCTGCAGACGCTGGCGCTGATGCAGAAGCGCGCCGGCGAGCCGGACGAGGTGGCCAAGCTCGCCCGCCGGCAGGAGCGCGAGCTCCGCTCCTGGCTCGCGGGCGGCGAGCGAGCCCGGCCCGCCGAGCGGCTCGCCGACGCGCTGCGGGCAGCCGCGGAGGACGTCGAGGAGACCCACGGCGCCCCGGTCGACGCGATCGTGATCGGTGATGCACCGCTCGACGAGCACTCGGTGGCGCTGGTCGCGGCGGCGCGCGAGGCGCTCACCAACGCCGCGAAGTTCGCCTCTGAGGCGGGGCCCGTTCACCTCTACGCCGAGATCGAGAACGGGTCGGCCCGGGTGTTCATCGACGACCGGGGGCCCGGCTTCGACCCGGAGGCTCTCCCGGGCGACAGGCGCGGCGTGCGTGAGTCGATAATCGGGCGGATGAAGCGGCACGGCGGCCAGGCCGAGATCCGCAGCTCCCCTGGCGAGGGCACCGAGGTCGAGCTCAGCATGGGAGGGAACGGCCGATGAGCCCCACGCCGTCGGTGGTGATCGTCGACGACCACCGGATCTTCCGGACCGGGGTGAAGGCCGAGCTCGACGGCATGGTCGAGGTGCTCGGCGAGGCCGAATCGGTGGAGGATGCCGTCCGGGCGATCGCCGAGCTCGAACCCGAGGTCGTCCTGCTCGACGTCCACATGCCGGGGGGCGGCGGCGTCGAGGTGATCGAGCAGGTCGCCAAGCTGCGACCGCAGCAGCGCTTCCTGGCCCTCTCCGTCTCCGACGACCCTGAGGACGTGATCGCGATCGTCCGCGCCGGGGCGCGCGGCTACGTCACCAAGACGATCACCGGCGACGAGCTCGCCGACGCCGTCCGGCGCGTCCGCGACGGCGACGCCGTCTTCTCACCCCGCCTCGCCGGCTTCGTGCTGGACGCCTTCGCGGGGGACCTGCCCGCCGAGGAGGTCGATCCCGAGCTCGACCAGCTCACCGCCCGCGAGCGCGAGGTGCTGCGGTACATCGCCCGCGGCTATCTCTACAAGGAGATCGGCCTGCGCCTCAGCATCTCGGTGAAGACCGTC
>DASXBC010000076.1:0-3172 GCA_036406355.1 Solirubrobacterales bacterium
CTCTCCTTCGTCCCCGTCACCGACGACTTCTCGATCGGCGACTACATGCCACTCGCCCACGCCGAGATCGACGCCGCCCTCGCCGCGGGTCGCCGCCCCCTGGTCCTGGGCGGGACCGGCCTCTATCTGCGCGCGGCGATCGCCGAGCTCTCGCTGGTCCGGGTCCCGCCCGAAACCGAGGACTCGGAGCTGTGGGCGGCCGACACCCGCCACCCGACCCGGATCTTCGGCCTCGACATGGATCGCGATCTCCTCTACGAGCGGATCGACGCCCGCACCGAGGTGATTGCCGCCTCGGGCGCGGCCGACGAGGTTCGCCGCGCCGACGCCGCCGGGCCCTCGCGGACCGCCCGCAAGGCCCTCGGGTTCGATGAGCTGATCGGCGGCGACCTCGAGCGGATGAAGAAGCGGTCCCGCAACTACGCCCGCCGCCAGCTCACCTGGATGCGGAAGATGCCGAACCTGAGCTGGATCGACCGCGGCGGGATGGACGACGCGGCCGTCGCGGCCCTGATCACGCGTTCGCTAGGGGAAGAGGACCGACCGCGTCTTGCGGGCGCCGGGGATCGCGACGAGTAGCTGCGCCCGCAGCCTGCCCCGTTCGGCGAGCAGGGGCTGCCCGCGGGAGTCGAGAACGATGGTGAAGGTGTGGGAGCTGCCGCCGCGCAGGCGGAAGGTCCGCGCCGCCACGGCGATCCTCCGCAGCTGCGACTCGAGCGCCTTCCGGCCATGGCGGCGGGCGGTCGTTCGGACGCGGGTGCGAAGCCGAATCTGACCGGGACAGATCAGGTCAGGAGTCCAGCCGCAGCGCACCCTGACCCTGAGGGACTTACCGGAGACCGACACGCGGGAGATCGTCAGCGGCGGCAGCTGCCGAAGCGCCGCGGTCGCCGTCCCGACGGTCATCGCGTCGACGTAGTTGCTGTCGATGTTGATCCGGACGCCACCCCAGACCTCATCGTGGCCGCCCCGGTACTGGTGGATCCGCTGATGGTTCGGCCAGGCGTCGTCGCTGAGGTTGGGGTCCTCGGTGTCGGCGCGCCCGTTCCAGTTGGCGGTCCAGATGTCGTCCGGGCTCGCGAAGCTGGTTCCCCAGCGGCTCCCGAGGTCGGCGATCCCCGACGCGCTCGAGCTGTAGACGCCGGACGAGTAGCCGAGCTGGTGCAGGCGCGTGGTCCAGGCGGCGAGGAAGGTCATCGTCGACGCGGTGGCAGAGGCCGTCCTCGTATAGCTCTCCATGTCGTGGTAGATCGGGCTCCCGGGCCCGATGCCGATCGCCTCGGCATCGGCGACGGCATCTTCGGCCTCGGTTTCGGCCTGGACGGCGGCGAAGCTCGAGTTGAGGGCGGCGCAGGAGGCGCAGCTCGAGGTCGTCGCCTGCAGGCCGACGTAGATGGGGATCAGGTGCCAGCCGTCGGCGACCTGTTCGCCCACCCAGGCCGCCGTCAGGCTCGGCTGGGTGCAGGCGCGGTTGCGGCCGCCGATGTAGACGCCGACGGCTTCGAACGGCGACGATTCGCGCCAGGCCCGCATCGAGCGGGACGAGGGAGCGGTACAGGCGTCGAACCCGTAGCCGGTGAAGACCGACGGACCGGCCACGACCGTGCCTTCCGGGGCCGGTGGCGAGAGCGCCGAGCTGGTGGCGCCCCCGCTGCGGACCGTGAGCGCCGGGCGACCCGCCCCTCCGGCGGGACAGCCGTCGGCGCCGGTGGCGCTGCAGATGCCGCCGGTTGCGGCAGCGGCGCCTGCCGCAACGGGCACAAGCGATGCCGAGAGCGCGCAGCTCGCGATCACGAGGAGCAGCGCGACGACCATGCGTGTCGGGCGAGACCCCATTGCTCCTCCAACCGTTCCACCTTGACAACGTTTCGCCTTCTCGGCGAGTTTTTTGCCAGCTAGGCTGCGCCGGTGCGATTCGAGAAGTGGCAGGCACTCGGCAACGACTATCTGATCGTGGAGGAGGCGGCGCTCCCCTGGCGGCTGACCGCTCCCCGGGTGGCGCGCCTGTGTGACCGGCATTTCGGGCCCGGGGCCGACGGCGTGCTGCTCCTCTCCCGCAGCGAGGACCCGGATCTCGTCGCCGAGCTGCGGATCTTCAACCCTGACGGCTCCGAGGCGGAGCTGTCCGGCAACGGCGCCCGCGAGGCGATCCTCTACCTGCGCCGCCACGGCTGGACCGATCGGGACACCTTCTCGATCGGCACCGCCGCCGGCCCGGTGACGCCGACGATCACCTCCGAGCGGACCTGCCGGGTGCAGATCGGCCGTGCCGCGCCGGCTTCGAAGGACTATCCGTCAGGGCCGGCCGACGGAACCGGGTCGCTCGAGTCCGGTGGTCGCGAGTGGTCCTTCCAGCATGTCTCGATCGGCAACCCGCAGTGCGCGATCGTCGTCGACGACGCCGAGCTCGAGGAGCTCGACCTGGCCGAGATCGGCCCCGGGATCGAAGCCAACGAGCTGTTCCCGAACCGCACCAACGTCTCCTTCATCGCGATCGACGGCGACCGGGTCAGGGCCCGGATCTTCGAGCGCGGAGTGGGGGAGACGCTCTCCTCCGGGACGGGAGCCAGCGGCGCCGCGGTGACAGCCGTCCTCCGCGGCTCGCCCAGCCCGATCACGGTCGAGCTCGACGGAGGAGAGCTCGTCGTTGACGTCTCCGACGAGCTCGACGTGACGCTCACCGGGTGGGCCGAGCCGGTCTGCTCAGGCGAGCTCTCGCCCGAGCTGCTCGCCGCCCTCGCCGAGCTTTAGGGTTCAATCTCGTGGCCAGCACCGAGCCCAAGCCCGGCATCGCCGCGCCCTCGAGGCGCCTCGAGGCGATGCCGCCCTACATGTTCGCCGAGCTCGAGCGGCGGGTCGCCGACAAGCGCGCCGCCGGAATCGACGTGATCAGCCTCGGGATCGGCGACCCCGATGAGCCCACCTACCCCCACATCGTCTCCGCGATGCAGGAGGCGGTGGCCGAGCCGGGCAACCAGAAGTACCCGAGCAACCGCGGCCGCCCCGAGTTCCGCCAGGCCTTCGCCGAGTTCTACGCCGATCGCTTCGGCGTCGAGATCGACCCCGAGGGCGAGGTGATCCCGGCAATCGGCGCCAAGGAGTGCATCTACAACCTCTGCTTCGCGTTCCTCGACCCGGGCGGCGTCGCGCTCGCCTCCGACCCGGGCTACCC